>JAOAIT010000027.1 GCA_026414565.1 Verrucomicrobiia bacterium | reverse complement strand
CCTCTCCGGCAGCGACGTGGAGCTCCAGAAGTCGAATATCCTCCTGATCGGGCCGACGGGGTCCGGCAAGACCCTCCTGGCCCAGACCCTGGCGCGGATTCTCGATGTCCCGTTCACCATCGCCGATGCCACCTGCCTCACCGAGGCCGGCTACGTGGGCGAGGATGTCGAAAACATCGTCCTGCGCCTCCTGCAAAACGCCGAAATGGACGTTAAACGCGCCCAGCGCGGCATCATTTACATTGATGAGATTGATAAAATTGCCCGCAAAACCGAGAACGTCTCCATCACCCGCGACGTCTCCGGCGAAGGCGTGCAGCAGGCGCTCCTGAAAATCCTCGAAGGCACCATTTGCAACGTCCCGCCCCAGGGCGGCCGCAAGCACCCCCAACAGGAATACATCCGGGTGGACACCACCAACATCCTCTTCATCTGCGGCGGCGCCTTTGTGGGCCTGGAAAAAATCATCCAGCGCCGCCTCGGCCATCGGGTCATGGGCTTCGGCGCCCCCTCCGGCCAGGGCGACGCCGCCCCGCCCGGCTCCGAGCGCGATGCCATCCTCAAACAGGTGGAGCCGGAGGATTTGATCACCTTTGGGTTCATCCCCGAATTCACCGGCCGCCTCCCCATGGTCACGGTGTTGGAGGAGCTGACCGAGGATCAACTGGTTGCCATCCTCACCACCACCCGCAACGCCCTGATCAAGCAGTACACCAAGCTCCTCGCCATGGAAAATGTGGAGCTGGAGTTCACCCCCGACGCCCTCCGCGAGCTGGCCGCCCAGGCCATCAAAAAAGGCACCGGCGCCCGCGCCCTTCGCAGCCTCCTCGAGCGGCTGATGCTCGATGTCATGTTCGAGGTCCCCGGCAACCGCGAAATTGCCTCCGTTAAAATCAACCGCGCCGTCGTGCGGGGCGAATGTCCGCCCCTCATCCAGTCCCGCGCCAGCAAGGCCGCCGCGTAATTCCGGCCCGCCATCTCCCCCGGCGCCGCGGGGCCTCACAGCCACCGCCCCAGGCTGAGCCACACCTCCCCCGTGCTCCGCAGCCACCATCCCAGCGCGCGCAACACGCTCTGGCCCGCCAACAGCGGCAGCGCCATCAGCAGCACCAGCGCATTCCCCAGAAAAATCACCACCGCACTGAAGAAATAACCTTGCGAGGTGATGTCCGTCTGCCGCGTGTGCAGCACGTGGCCCGTCAAGGTGACATGAAAGGCGTATGCCGCGCCCAGCAGCAGGTGAAACCACGCCCGCGCCCCGCTCCAGTCCCACACCAGATGGCCGGCCGTGTACACCAGCGCCACCAGCGCGGCGTACAGAGGAAAGAAATACGGCGCCAGCACAATGAGAAAATTGTGTTTGGTCACCAGCACATGGCCCCCCTGCGCGCTGGCCTTGAACCGCTTCACCCGCCCGCCAAACAGCCACGTCCACAACGCATGCGTCAGCTCATGGCCAAACACATACAACCACATCGGCCGCGGCAGCAGCAGATAGATCACCACCCAGCAGGCCGCCCCCGCCAGCATCGGCACCCAGACCGTGTCCGCCCCGCCCGCCGCCCGCGCCACCCGCCACAACGCTGCCGCCGCCCCCCAACAAAAGGGCAGCAACAGCCACGCCAGCATGAATTTGGCCCACTTGGGCATGACCCGGTATCATCAGCCCCATCGCCCGGCCCTCACGGCTCCGCCTGCAGCCGCTCCAGCACCGCCCGCGGCACCCGCAACACCGTCCCGTGCCGGTGATCTTTGGGAAAACGCACCTTGTCCGATTCATCCGTCCACGTCCGCAAATCGGTGGATGTCACCAGCCCATAGCGGTGCTCGGTGTAACGATCAAAATACACAAACCATTTGCCCTGGATCCGCAGGATGGTGGGGCCTTCCGCCCAGTAGTTGCCCGTGATCGGCGCCGAGGCCGGCCCATACGGCCCCGTCGCCCGCTCGCTGAACGCCACCCGCAGATTCTTGGCCGGCGGATGCCGCGTCTCGTCCTTCAAAATCATCCCGTACCGCGCTCCGTCCTGAAACAACACCGCATCAATGCAGTTGAATCCCGGATCATACAACAGCCGCGTGGGCGCCAGCGTCTGAAAATCCCGCGTGGTGGTGTAATACAGCCGGTGATTGTAGCCGTCATCCCCCGCCTTCTCCGTTTGGGGAAACCGCCCCGGAATGGTGCTCGACCACACAATCAGCCACTGCTGCTGCGCCGCATCATAGAATAGCTCCGGCGCCCACACATTCCGCGTCTGCGGCTCGTGCGCCATCACATCCAACAACCGCTGCTCCGACCAGTGAATCAAATCTTTCGACGACGCATACCCCGCCCCGTGCTTGTTCCAGGCCGTTGTCCACACCAGATGAAACGTGCCGTCCGGCCCCAGCGCCAGCGAGGGATCCCGCATCAATTTGCCCCCCACCTCCGGCCGCAAAAAGGACCGGTCATTCTTGAGGGCCGTCCACGTGTAACCATCCTTGCTGTGCAGCAAGTGCAGGCCGTCCTCCCCGTTCTTGCGGAAGGAGGTGAACAACAGCTCCCCCGGCTCCTCCGCCGCCGGAATCGTCACGGCCCCCAGCAACACCGCCCCCCACACCAGGGCCAATACCCGCCACCAAATTTGCATTTTCATGGCTCACGGATTTACGCCGAAATCACCGCCCCGAAAAGCCAAATCGCCGCGCCCTCCTTCTCCTTCCCCCAAAATGTCCTCCCCTCGCCTCCGAACCACCGGTTTTGCACTTTGCACTTTGCACTTTGCACTTTGCACTTTGCACTTTGCACTTTGCATTTTGCATTTTGCATTTTGCACTTTGCACTTTGCACTTTGCACTTTGCACTTCCCAATCCCCCCTCCGCTCTTTCCCGCCAGCAGGCTGGCCTTGAACATTCCCCCTGCTGGCAACGTCCATTTAACGTGAATCCCATGCCCACATTTTCCAGCCGCCTGCGGGCGCTGGCGGGATGTCTGGTGATGGCGGCGGGCGGTTTCCTGCCCGCGGCGCCGGCGCCCTTGGTGCTTGATCCAGACGAACTCTCCCGCCCCGGCGCTGATTTGTTCACCAACGGCCCCATCCCCTTCATTCAAATTGAAGTCAGCCGCGAAGCCTACGAAAGCCTCCGGCGCAATCCCCGCCAGAACGTCACCGCCACCGTCCGCGAAGGCGGCAAAACGTATGTCAATGTGGCCCTGCACCTCAAAGGGGCGGCGGGCAGTTTCCGGCCGGTGGACAACAAACCGGGCATGATGCTGCATTTTGGCCGGCACACCCCGGATCAACGCTTCCATGGCCTCCGCAAGATCATGCTCAACAATTCCGTCCAGGACCCCAGCTACCTCAACGAAAAAATCTGCGGCTACCTCTTTCGCCTGGCCGGCGTGCCCTCCCCGCGCACCGGCCATGCCGTGGTGGAATTAAACGGCCGCAGGCTGGGCCTCTACGTGCTCAAAGAGGATTTCCATGAGGATTTTCTCAAGCGCCACTTCCGCCCCGCCACCGGCAATCTTTACGACATCAAGCCCGGCCGCGACATCAACGAGGAGCTGACCCTGGACTTCGGCGAGGGCCTGCCCGACCGGGCCGATTTGAAGGCCGCCGTGGCCGCCTGCCAGGAGCGCAACCCGGAGCTCCGCTGGCAAAAACTCCAGGCCGCACTCGATGTGGAGCGTTTCGTCTCCATGATGGCCATCGAGGCCCTGGCCTCCCACTGGGACGGCTACAGCCGCAACCGCAACAATTTCCGCATCTACGCCGCGCCGGACACCGGCCGGCTGGTGTTCATGCCCAACGACTTGGATCAGTTGTTTCGCGATCCGGGCCATTCCATCTTTGATCCGGGCGAAAACGGCCTGGTCACCAAAACCATCCTCCAAACCCCGCCCGCCCGCCAGATGTTCCTGCGCCGCTCCTGTTTCATTGCCACCAATATTTTCAATTACACCGACCTCTCCAATCGCGTGAACCAAACCGCCTTTCGCCTCAAAGAAGCCCTCAAGTCCATCAATGACACCTCCACCCTCCGCGATGTCGAAAACCGGCAGCGCGAGCTGCTGCGCGCCCTGGCTGTGCGCGCCGAAACCGCCCGCAAACAAACCCTGGAGCTGGCCCAGCGGCTGGCGCGCTTTGACCAGGACGGCGCCTGCCCCCTGCCGCAATGGATGCCCATCTACGAAGGCGGCGCGGATTTGAAAATCCAGCGCCAGCCCCACGCCCTCTACATCCGCGCCGGCCACGGCGGCGCGCCCTCTTTCCGCGCCCGTCTCATGCTCCCGGTCGGGCGTTATCGCTTCGAGGGCCGCGTGCGCACCGCCGCCGTCCAGGCCCTCAAATCCCCCCTCGGCGCCGGCGCCGGCCTCTGGGCGGTGGGCAAACCCGCGCGCGACCAGGGCATGGACGGCACCGCCGACTGGCAGGTTTTGGCTTATAATTTTGAAGTCACCCTCGACTGGGAGGAAGTCGAGCTTGTCTGCGAGCTGCGCGCCAAGGGCGGCGAAGCATGGTTTGACGTGCCCAGCCTGCGGTTGCTGAGGAAGAAATAATCACGGCACGGGGGGGAGGCTGCCGCGCCGCTCTGCGATGCCTCTGGGCCGCACCCTGCCAACCCACCCGGATGAAGCATGGCACAAAAGGAAAAGGCCCGGTTTCCCGGGCCTTTTGACCTGTTGTTGAAAGTGAAAGCCTTAGGCGGCCTTCTGGGCAGCGCGACGCCGGCGCAGGAACTCGCCCACGCCCAGCATCCCCAGCAACGCCCCGCCCATCAACCACCCCCGCGGCTCAGGGACGGCCGACATGTCAAAAACTGCAAATCCGGCACCCCCGCTATGAGAAACTGTCTTCTGAGCGCTAAGATAAAAAGTGAAAGCGCCAGTGCTTGGGGCCGTGAAGGAATATGTCTGCCATGATGTGGCTGTTGTAGTGGCACTACCGACAAGATTATCGCCCACGTCATATACTTCGATAGTGGCATTACCAGCCCTTGTACCGGGCTGGTATCCATACCAAATCTGTACGGTGTCACCCATACTCATATTGACGGTTTGAGACACAGATTGACTGCCAGTACCAGTTCCCGATGGCGCTGTAATCTGCAAAAATTTGGCATTGGGAGCCAAAGGATCGGGATACGGGTTAAATGACCCCGCCGAGGTTACCACCGTTGCGGAAGGTGCATAGGTGGTATCCCACCCGGTTAATGACCCACTTTCAAAATCCGGATTGGTGAATACATTCCGAGGCCACACTATTGCCGCTTGCACGCCGAGGGCGGCGCACAGACCAAGAGCGGTTAAAATCTTTTTCATAGGTCGTTACCCTTATGTTTGCTGGCTATTTCACTTTCAACGGCGACAACTTCGCACAAAAACTCCTGAGCGTCAACATCTTTTTTGCAAAAATTTTCGACTACCTTTCGGCCCCCAAAAACCATGAAATCTGCATAATCATGCCCATCTCCGCCGCGCGGCAGCGTCCTTCCATTATTTCATGTCTGCCCGGGTTCATTCGTGTCCCTGGATGTTCATGCGTGGTCCCCCTGCGCACCCCAGCCCCGCAAACCATTGCAATCCGGGGCCGCCTCCCCGATAATGCCCCCCGGTGAAGTTTCTGCTTATCAAACTGAATCATCTGGGCGACACGCTCCTCCTGACGCCCACGCTGCGTTTTCTGGCGCAGCGTTTCCCGGGCGCGGCCATGGATGTCCTGGTGCGTGGCGGGTGCGAGGTGATGCTGCAGGGACACCCCGCCATCCGCCACTTGCTGGCCCTCGGCCGGCCCGACCGGGAGCGGCGCCCGTGGCGCACGGTGTGGGCCGAAAACCGCCGCGCCTGGCAGGCCCTGGCCGGCCAGCGTTATGATTACGCCTTCGCGCTGTCCGTGTCCGACCGCGCCTGCCTCTGGGCCTGGCTCAGCCGGGCGCGGGTGCGCGTGGCCAACGATGCCTATGGCGAATGGGGCTGGCGGCGGCGCCTGTTTCATCAACTTTCCCCCTTCGCCTGGGCGCCGCACCATCAGGTGCTCAAAGATTTTCGCACGGTGGCCGATTGTTTCGACCCCCAGGCCCAGCCGGGGCCGCTCGAGTTTTTTCCCGGCGTGCCGCCCGCGGCCTTCGCGCAGCGTTTTCCCGGCCTGGACCAGGGCCCGCCGCTGGCCGTCATCCACGTCACCAGCCGCTGGCGTTTCAAGCAATGGCTGCCCGAGCGCTGGGCCGCCGTGGCCGATGCCCTGCAGGAGCAGCACGGCTTGCGCGTGGCCTTCACTGCCGGCCCCGGACCGGTGGAGGCCGCCGACGTGCAACAAATCCTGAGCCGCATGCAGCGCCCGGCCCTCAACCTCGCCGGGCGCACCACCATGGCCGAGCTGGCCTGCCTGCTGGGCCGCGCCCGCCTGTTTCTGGGCGTGGACACGGTGGCCATGCACCTGGCCGCCGCCATGCAAACGCCCATTGTCGCCCTGTTTGGCCCCAGCTCGGAAACCAGTTGGCGCCCCTGGCAATGCCCGCATGAGCTGGTGCTCGGAGAATGTCCCTGCAAAGTCACCCGCCAGTTTGTCTGCGACAAATCGCGCCCCTATCCCTGCATGGAGCGGATTCAGGTGCCGGCGGTGCTGGCGGCGGCGGCGCGCCTGCTGCAGACCCCCGCGGCCAAGGCCCCGCTTCAGGGCGAAGGCCGGTAAAACCAGCCCACCCGCCGCGGCGGGGTGAAACGATGCAACCACAACGGCTCCTCCGGCGGCGGTTGATACGGCAGCGCCAAAACTTCCGCGCCCGTCCACCAGACCAGCGCCGCAAAACCCAGGTTGGGGCCGTCCAGCGGCTGCCAGCGATCCGCCGCGTAATCATACATCGCATAGCGGCTCGGATCACTCACCCGCACCATCAGCAACGCCTCCGGCAGGGGCACCCATTGCGGCACCGGCCCGATCACCGAGACCGGCGCCGCCGGATTCATCGGCCGCCACTGGTCAACCGCCGGATCATAGCGCGCCGAATAACAAGCCTCCCCCGCGCCGCTCACCGAAAGGTTCACCAGGCAAAGCTCCCGCCCATTCCACAAACATTGCGTCGCCTCATGAAACAGAGGGGCGGAATCGGCAGGCAGAGCACGCCATTGGCCGCTGCCCGCCTCATAACGCAGCCCCTGCCAGCGCCCCGCCTGCGGAGCCAGCCAGTACCAATCAGCGCCGCTCCACACCGCCCGCAGGCTGCTGCTCCACGGCAGGGTGAAACCAGCGGCCTCCAGGCGTTGCCAGCCAGCCGGCTCCAAGGTGTAACGATAAAGTTGCGCCGACCCAGCCGCCTGCCCCAACGCCAGCCAGCCATTGGTCAGGGGCGCCATCTGCGCCGTGGCCCAATCCAGCGCCGGCACGCCATTGGTGGCCACAGCCACCCAATGATTGGACCGCGCATCGAACCACACGCCGCCCCACGCGGTTTCGGCGGCCGCCCAAATCAGCGGCCCTTCCGGCAGGGACAACACCCCCACCGTGGCCGGCCACGGCAGGCTCGGCAGGGACACGGGCGCATCCCACGCCCCTTGCTGCCGCCGATACCGCGCCGCCCGCCAACCCCCATCTTGGACGCCCGCCACCCACAGATCGCCCGCGCAAGTCATAAACCAAGTGCGGCCGGCTTCCAAGGCAGGTGCCGCCGGCTGGGGCAGCAGTTGCCAGCGCCCGCTGGCAGGCTCATAACGTGCCCCCTGGCCGGCCGCCCCCGGCTGGGGCCAGCGCCACAACCACAAGCTGGCGCCGTCCCATAAGTTGGTCCCCGGCGCGCTGAGAAAGGACGGCGTCAACCGCGGATCCAAATACTCCGTTTGCCAGGCCGCCTGCGCCACGGGCATGGGATAAGGCGCAAATCCCAGTTGCGCGAGGTTGCTCGCCTGCGCCAGCGAAGCCAGCACCAACGTGTTCTCCACCAGCCCGGCCGGGGCATTGGACCCGCCCAGCCGTGTCTGCAACGCCGGGGAGAAATGCTCCCAGCCGATGGACTGCGGCGGCACCCGCCCCGCCTGCAGGGCATACGGCACGGCGCCCAGCCGCAAGTCCGGCGCCAACTGCGCCCACCCATGCCGGCCATCGCTGAACCACACCCGCACCCGCACCTCCGACATTTCCTCCCACGCAGCCGGCAGCGGCGCCATGCCGGCCAGGGTGGTGTCCCCCAAACCCACGGCAAACAGGCCGTTGCTCACCCCCAACCGCAGCGGTGTGGCGGGCTGCTCCTGCGCCGCCTCCGTGCCGTCATGATGCCACCACACCCGCCCCGCCCCCATGCCGGCCACCAGCGCAAACTTGAACCAGCCCTCCCCCTGCAAAGGTTGTCCCTCCACCAGCACCCGGCCCTGGAAACACAGCCAGCCGGGCGTTTGCGCAGCAAGGGTGGCGGTAAATAGCAGGAGAGCCAGCAGGAAGACGCGGTGGATTCTAGGCATGAGGCCTCATACCACAGGACTCGAGGCCGCCGCAAATCCGATTTTTCACGCAGGCGCGCCAGACCCCGCCCCGCCGGAGAATGCCGCCGGCTTTCAGTCCCGTGGCCCCGGCTCTGCCGGCGGCTGTTGTTTGAATTGCTCCAGCACGCGCACCAGCTCGGCGTGGTGTTGCTGCAGTTGTTGCCACAACGCGGCCGCGCCGGCGCCGGCCTGTCCCTCGCGGCCCAACTTCTCCAGCTCGCTGCACAGCGCGGCCAGGCGGACCGCCCCCATGTTGCGGGCGCTGCCTTTGAGGCTGTGCGCGGCGGCCTTCAGAGCGGCGGCATCCTGGCGTTGGACGGCATCGCCAATGAGCTGCAGCCGCCGCGGCAGATCCTGCAAAAACAGGTCTATCATTTCCACCACCGGATCCGGCTGGCCGGGCTGTTGCAACTGCCGCAACCGCAGCAGGGCCTGCTGGTCCACGAGAGGCGGAGCCTCCTCCTCGCGTCCTGCCGGCGCGGGCGTTTCCGCGGCCACCGGCGGCTGGGCCGGCCGAATCTGCACCCCCGCGCGGCCGAGGGCGGCCATCAAATCCGCCAGCTCCACCGGTTTTTCCACGTAATCATCCATGCCGGCGGCCAGGCAGCGCTCGCGATCGCCCCGCAGGGCGTTGGCGGTGATGGCAATGAGATAGGGCCGCGAGCGCAACGGCGGCTGGGCCTGCGGATCCTGCAGCCGCCGTTTGATCTCCCGCGCGGCGGTGTAGCCGTCCATCTCCGGCATATTGCAATCCAACAGCACCACATCGTAGGGAATGCGCTCCAGGGCTTCGAGCGCCTCCTTGCCATTGGCCACCGCATCGGCGCGCAAACCGAGTTTGGCCAACTGCCGCAGGGCCACCTTCTGGTTGACCGGATTATCCTCCGCCACCAGCACGCGCACGGTGCGGGAGGGATCCATCGGGCGCAACACGGTTTCCGGCAGAAGCGGCCGCAGCAGGTCCTCGCGCCCGGTGGCCAGGCCGATGAGACATTCGATCAGCCGGGTCTGTTTGAGCGGTTTGAACAGGCACAACGCAATGCCCGCCCCGTGCAACACCTCCGCATCCGGCCGCTGGCCCACCTGGCTGAACAGCACCAGATGCGCATGCCCCTCCAGTTGCTCGGCCTTGATTTGCCGCGCCAGGGCCAGGCCGGAAACGTCGGGCATCTGCATGTCCAGCAGGATAAAATCAAAACCCAGCCCGGCCGCCTTGCGGGCGCGCAATTTCTCCAGCGCCTCGGCGCTGCGGGAGGCCGTCTCGACGCGCATGCCCCAGTACCCCAGCAGGTACTCCACCAGCTCGCGGGTGGCCTGATGATCATCCACCAGCAACACCGACAGGCCGGCCAGCGCCTGCACGTGCTGCAGCCGCCCCGGCATCCCGGCCTCGCCGGGCGCCTTTTCCAGCGGCACCTCAAACCAGAAGGTCGAGCCCTGCCCCGGCGTGGAATGCACCCCGATGCGCCCGCCCATGAGCTCCACCAGTTGCTTGGAGATGGCCAGGCCCAGGCCGGGGCCGCCGTAGCGCCGCGTGGTGCTGCCGTCGGCCTGCACAAAGCTCTGAAAAATGCGCCCCTGCACTTCGGGCGGAATGCCGATGCCGGTATCGCGCACTTCGCAACGCACTTTCACCTGATGCTCCGTCTCCTCCAGCTTCGCCACGTGCACCAGCACCTCCCCCCGCTCCGTGAACTTGACCGCGTTGCCCACCAGATTGAGCAGCACCTGCCGCAACCGGCCGGCATCGCCCAGCAGCCGCGGGGGCAGATCACAGTTCACCCATGACACCAGCTCGAGATTCTTCTGATGGGCGCGCTCGGCCAGCACCTCCAGCGTGGTCTCCGTCAGATCGCGCACGTTGAACGGCTCCTTCTCCAGGGCCATCCGCCCCGCCTCGATCTTGGAAAGATCCAGCAGCTCGCTGATCAGCTCCTGCAGGGCGCTGGCGCTGGAGCGGATGATTTCCACATACTCCCGCTGCTCCTCCGTAAGCTGGGTCTCCGCCAGCAGCCCGGCAATCCCCACGATCCCGTTCATCGGCGTGCGGATCTCGTGGCTCACATTGGTCAGAAACTCCGTCTTCAGCCGCGCCGATTCCACCGCCGCCCGCCGCGCGTTCTCGCTCTCCAGCTCCGCCTTCTTGCGCGCGGTGATCTCCTCCACCGTGCCCTCGTAATAAGCCACCTCCCCGTTCTCATCGTGCACCGCCCGCGCATTCTCCGAAATCCAGATCGTGCTGCCGTCCCGCCGGTACACCTCCGATTCAAACCCGGTGACCGTCCCTTTCTCCCGCATCAACCGGATGAACTCCTCCCGCCGGTGCGGGTTGACGTAAAGCTGATGCTCAATGTCCGTCAACGCCCGGATCAATTCCTCCCGCGACTCATAGCCGTACATCCGCGCCAGGGCCGGGTTGGCATCCAGATAATGCCCGTCCGGCGTGGTCTGGAAAATGCCCTCCACCGCCCGCTCGAAAATGGTGCGGTATTTTTCCTGCGCGGTGCGCAGTGCCTTCTCCGTCTCCAGCAGCCGGGTCACCTCCGTGGAAATGCCAATCAACCCCCGCAGGCTGCCGGTGGCGCTGTAGAGGGGCACCTTGTTGGTGATGACCGAGTGCGCCACCCCCTCGGCGTCCACAATCTCCTCCAGCTTGTCCAGCACCGGCTTGCCGGTGAGCAGCAGTTGTTGCTCCTCCTCATACCGCCGCTGCGCCACCTCCCGCGGCAGAAAATCAAAGTCCGTCCGCCCGATGGCCTGCTCGGGGCTGGCCAGCCCCAGCCAGCGGGCCATGCTGGCGCTGCAGCGCAATATCCGCAGCTCCACGTCCTTGAAGTAAATCAAATCCGGCGTGTTGGCCAGCAGCGCCCGCAACAAATCCCGCTCGTACGCCAGCGCCTCCTCCATCTGCTTCCGCTCGGTCACATCCCAGAAGATCCCCTGCACGCCAATCACGCGGTTGAAGGCGTCAAACACCGGCGTCTTGATCACGTGCACATACCGCTTCTGCCCGTCCTTGGTTTGATTGGCCTCAATCAAATCCAGCGGCTGGCGGCTCTCCATCACCATCTGATCATCCCGCCGGAATTTCTCCGCCATCTCCGCCGGAAAGAAATCAAAGTCCGTCCGCCCCAGAATCTCCTCCGGCTGCCGGTTGAGCATCTGGCAGAACCGCTGGTTGGCAAAGGTGAACCGCCCGGCGCTGTCCTTGCGGATGATGTGCTGCGGCAGGCTCTCCACCAGCGAATGATAAAACGCCTCCGATTCCTCCAGCGCCTGCATGGCGCGATAGTAATCCTGCGCCGTCTGCTCCAGCGCCCGTAAATTCAGCCGCAGCTCCAGATGATTCATCACCTGGTGGGCCAGAATCCGCAGCGCCTCCAACTGCTCCCACGGCAGCTCCCGCGGCACCACATCCATCACGCACAACGTCCCCAGCGCGTGCTCCTCGTGATTGATCAGCGGCGCCCCCGCGTAAAACCGGATCGCCCGCCCGTCCAGCACCGGCGCCCGCCCCCCCCGCCGCGCCTCCGCCAGGCTGTCCGTCACCATCATCACCCGCTGGCTCAAGATGGCCTCGGTGCAAAAACTGCCCTCCCGCGGCGCCTCCGTCACGTTCACCCCCACCCGCGACTTGAAATAGAGCCGCGCGGCATCCACCAGCGTGATCAGCGCGATGGGCGTGCCGGTGATCTGCGCCGCCAGCCGCGCCAGCTCGTCCAGCGCCTCCTCCGGCGGGGTGTCCAGCACTTCATACCGGCGGAGCGACTCCAGCCGTTGGGTTTCATTGGGCGGCATGGGCGTGGTCATGGTCATGCTTCTGCCTTACCGTATCGTGTTCCGCCCCGCCCGTCCAGTCCGCCCCCGCCCCCCCGGGGGGGCCGGCAGAATTTCCACTTGCGCCGGCGACCGGGATTGTTACATTCCGGGCATGGGAATGGGCCACCGGCAAGGTGGTCTTTTGTTTTGCGGGAACCCAGGAACACAGCAACCGTGAAAATTTTTAGCGGTAATTCCAATCCCAAACTGGCGCGGGCCATCTGCGACTCCATTGGCGTCGAGCTGGGCCGCTGCACCGTCAGCGCGTTTCCCGACGGCGAAACCTTCGTGAAGATCGAGGAAAACGTGCGGGGCGAGGATGTCTTCGTCGTCCAGAGCACCTCGCCGCCCACCAACCACAACCTGATGGAGATGTTCATCATGATGGACGCCCTCCGCCGGGCCAGCGCCGACCGCATCACCGCCGTGCTCCCCTTCTACGGCTACGCCCGCCAGGACCGCAAAGACCAGCCCCGCGTCCCCATCACCGCCAAACTGGTGGCCAACCTCCTGGTCGCCTCCGGCGCCAACCGCGTCCTCACCATGGACCTCCACGCCCAGCAGATCCAGGGCTTCTTTGACATCCCCGTGGACCACCTCTACGCCGCGCCGGTGATGTACAAATACCTCAAGGAAAAGGGCCTCCCCAACCTCGTCGTTGTCAGCCCCGATGTGGGCGGCATCAAAATGGCCTACGCCTACGCCCAGGTGCTCGGCGCCGAGCTTGCCATCGTCGCCAAACGCCGCAAAAGCCCCCACGAAGTCGAGTCCATGGCCGTCATCGGCCACGTCCGCAACAAAAACGTGCTGCTGGTGGATGACCTGACCGAGACCGCCGGCACCCTGACCGCCGCGGCCACCCTGCTGCGCCAGCGCGGCGCCCGGCAAATCCTGGCCTGCGTCTCCCATGCCATCCTCAACAAAACCGGCATCGAACGGCTCAAAAATTCTTGTATTGACGAATTGATAACCACTGATAGTGTATGCCGCCCTGTGATACGGGGCGTGAACATCACGACCCTGTCCGTCGCAGGACTGCTCGGCGAAGCGATCAAGCGGATAGCCAACAATCTGTCCGTCAATTCGCTGTTCGAGTTCAGAGGCGGGCGGACCAGTTGACGCGGCGTCAACCGGCCACCCGAAGGTAACTTGAATATAGATATACGATGAAAACGGTAGCTTTGACGGCTTATCCGCGCACGCTGGCCAGGCGTGGCGGCGTGAAAAAACTCCGCGATGCCGGCCGCGTGCCGGCGGTCATTTACGGGCGGCAGGCGCCCCCCCAGAACCTCGAGGTCCAGGCCAAACAAATCAAGGATTTGCTGCACCACGCGGCCTCCGAAAACCTGCTCCTCGACCTCGTCGTCGAAGGCGATGCCCGGCCCCGGCGCCTGGCCCTCCTGCGCGAGGTCCAGCACCACCCCCTCACCGGCCAGGTGCTGCATGTGGATTTCCACGAAGTCAGCGAAACCGAAAAAGTCACCGTCCAGGTGCCCATCGAGACGGTCGGCGAGGCCAAGGGCGTCAAGGAAGGCGGCGTGCTCGAGCACGTCCTCTTCAAGGTCAAGGTCCGCGCCCTGCCCAAGGATTTGCCCGAACAGGTCATCATTGACGTCAGCCATCTGGCCATCGGCCAGGCCGTGCACATTGGGGACATCCAGCCCCCGCCCGGCGTCGAAATCCTCGGCGACAAACACATCTCCGTGGTCGCCGTGGCCGCCCCGCTCACCGAAGAGCAGGAGGCCGCCGCCGCGGCCGAGGAGGCCGTGACCGCCGGCGAGGTCGAGATGATCAAGGAAAAGAAAGAGGAAGCCGGCGAAGGCGCCGCCGCCGAGAAGGACAAAGGCGAAAAAGCGGCCGCCAAGCCCGCGGCCGACAAGGCTGCGGCCAAACCGGGCGCCGAAAAAGCGGCCGAAAAAGCCCCGGCCGCCGAAAAGAAGAAGTAACCGCCGCCCGGCCCCTGCCTGCCGCTGGGTGGCCCATCCGCCCTTATGGACGCGCCTTTTCTGGTGGCTGGCCTGGGAAACCCCGGGGCCGAGTATGCCCAGACCCGGCACAACATCGGTTTTATGGTGGCCGACTGCCTCGCCCGACGCTGGGGCTGCGCGTGGGAAGAATCCCGCCGGCTGCGGGCGCGCCTGGCCCGGGCGGTGTTTGCCGGCCAGCGGGGCTGGTTGTGCCAGCCGCTGACGTTTATGAATCTCAGCGGCGAAGCGGTCGGAGCGGCACTCGAGTACTATCAAGTGCCCTTGACAAGGCTGCTGGTCATCGTGGACGATGCCGATTTGCCGCTGGGCGTCCTTCGGCTGCGCCCCGAAGGCAGCTCCGGCGGCCATCACGGGCTGGAGTCCATCCAGACCCGGGTGGGCTCCACGGCGTTTGCCCGGCTGCGGGTGGGCATCGGGCGCCAGGCCGGGCAGCCCCGCGAGCTGGCCAGCCATGTGCTGAGCCGCTTCGGGGCCGGGGAAATCAGTGTGGCGGAGCAGGCGGTCGAGCGCGCCGCCAGCCAGGTGGAATGTTGGCTCACCGCCGGCGTGCAGGCCGCCATGAATCAGTTTAACGGGCCCCTGGAACGGCCCACAAGTCAGGAGAGTGCGGAGTGAAAAAGTACGAAGGTCTGTTTATTTTGAACCTGGCCGGACGCGAGGAAGGCGTCAAGGAAGCCATTGACAAAGTCGTGGCCGAAATCACCGCCGCCGGCGGCAAGGTCGAAACCATCCAGAAGATGGACAAACGCAACTTTGCCCGCGTGCGCAACAAAAAGATGGCTTCCGGCTTCTACGTCAACATCATCTTTGACGCGCCGGAGGCCGCCATCGCCGCCCTGCGCTCCAAGTTTGCCCTCAACGAAGAGGTCTTCCGGGTCATGTTCACCGTGGCGCCCAAGGTGGCCGCCCCGGCCGCCCCGGCCACCGCCTAGTTGAGCCTCAACCGCCTCCGTCTATGGCCAGTTACAACAAAGTCCTGCTCATCGGGAACCTCACCCGGGACCCGGAGCTGAAGTACACCCCCAAAGGCACCGCCGTGGCCCGCCTCGGCCTCGCCGTCAACCGCCGCTGGCGCTCCGAAACCGGCGAGGAAAAAGAGGAGGTCACCTTCGTGGACATTGACGCCTTTGGCCGCCAGGCGGAGGTGCTGGCCCAGTACCTCAGAAAAGGCCGTCCCCTCTTTGTCGAAGGCCGCCTGCGGCTCGACACCTGGGAGGACAAAAACACCCATCAGAAACGCTCCCAACTGCGCGTCGTCCTCGAAGGCTTCAGCTTCCTGGACAGCGCCGGCGGCCGCACCGAAGCCCCGGCCAATGGCAACGCCGCCGCCCGGCCCGCCCCGGCCGCCGCGCCGGCCGCGCCGCCGCCGCCCGAGGACGCGCCGCCCCTGGACGACGACGATGTGCCCTTCTAAACCATGGCGATCGCTTCATTAACCCCTTACCATCACGGAGTCTCATTTTATGGCTAAGACAGAAGTCATCCTCACCAGCAACATCCCCGGCCTCGGCGCCGAATCCGATCAGGTCAAAGTCGCCGCCGGTTATGCCCGCAATTATCTCTTTCCGCAGGGTCTGGCGATCCCCCTGAGCGCCGGCAACAAAAAACGGCTCGAAGCCCTGCGCCGCCGCCGCGCCGAACGCGAGGCCCAGGAGTACAACACCATGACCGAGCTGGCCCGCAGCCTCCAGAAACTCATCTGCGTCATCACCGTCAAAACCGGCGAGGACGGCAAAATGTTCGGCAACGTCACCAGCGGCACCATCGCCGACGCCCTCAAAACCCAGTTCGACATCGCGCTCGACCGCAAGAAAATCCATCTCGACAAACCCATCCACACCCTGGGCGAGCACGAAGTCGAAATGCGCCTCCATCCCGAAGTCCGCGCCACCCTGAAAATCCGCGTCGAGAGCAGCACCCCGCTGCCCATCCCGGCCCCGGAGGCCGCCGCCGAGGGCGACAAACGCGATAAAAAAGCCGAACGCGGCGCCCGCAAGGACAAGGCCGAGAAAACTGAAAAAACCGACAAGGCGGAAAAAGCCGAGAAAAGCAAATAATCCGCCCCCCACCTTTTTTGGGCACAACGCGGGCCGTCAAGGCCCGCGTTTTTTTTGCGCCCCCTCCCGCGGCGGAGGCCTCCGCCAGCGCCCGCCCTGTTTTTTGCTTATGCCGGCCCCGATTTGGTGCTAGGGTACCCCTGGCATGGCTGAGGAAGCCCAACTGGTGCAACGCTGCCTGCAAGGCGATTCCCGGGCGTGGGATGAATTGTTCACCCGCCATTATGACGCCACCAGCCGCTTCATCTTCAAGCTCTCCCATGACCTGACCCGCGAGGATGTGGAGGAAATCTGCCAGGAGGTCTTCCTCTCCGTCGTCCGCCATCTGGCCGAGTTTAACGGCCGCAGCCAGTTGCAAACCTGGATTTTTCGCATCGCCGTCAATAAAACCCGCGACTTTGTGGACAAACGCCAGACCGCCAAGCGCGGCGGCGGTGTGGCCCCGCTCTCCCTCCAGGAGCCGGACCCCGAAACCGGCCTGACCCTCGACCTGCCCGCCCCCACTCCCGGCCCCGATGGTTCGCTCATGGCCGCCGAGGATGCCAGCCTGGTGGTGCAGGCCCTGCACCAGCTCGAAGACCCCTGCCGCGAAATCATTGAACTCCGTTACTTTGCTGACCTGAGCTACGAGGAAATCGCCGCCGCCCTCCGCCTCAACCCCAAAACCGTCAGCTCCCGCCTCAGCAAGTGCCTGGATAAACTGGCCGCCGTGGCCCGCAAACTTTTTCCGCAGCATTCACCCCGGAATCCCGTCCAATCCACCGAGCGGGAACGCTAGTTGTCTGTATGACGCCGGAACACACACCGCACCCGATGGAAGGCTGGCTGCGCCGGTACGCGCAATCGCGCCGGCAGCAGGCGGGCGCGCCTTTCGAGCTGTCTCCCGCCGACCGGGAGGCCCTGCTGGCGGAAGCCCGCCGGGTGCACGCGGCACAACCTGCCCCGCGGCGGCCCGTGCTCTGGGCCTGGTGGACGGCCTGGTCCGGCCCGCGCTGGGCCATGGCCGCCGCCCTGTTCGTGACCCTGGGCCTGGCCGTGTTTGCCCTCTGGCGCACCGACCGGCCCGTCACCGGCGCACCCGAGAAAACCCTCGTCCTGCATAAACCGCCGGAAGGCACCGTGGCCCGCACCGAACCGGCCCCGAACGTCGCCACCGCCCATGTCGCCTCACCCCCCTCCGCCGAGATGCAGGCCGCCCCCACCGTCGCGGCCAAAGCGGCAGACCACGCCCCGACCGCCGCAGCCCCCGAGGGCACGCCATTGACCACACGCCGCGCCACCTCTCCACCCGCCGAAACGGAAAGGCTGGCCCCCCAGCGTGAAGCCCAAAACGCCATTTTGGCGGCAATCCCCCTGGATGCCCACCAGGCCGAAGCAACAGCCACCCCTGCCCGCCGGGGCACCACGGACATCGCCGCCGTCAGAACCCTGCCCCCCTCCCGGGGAGAAGCAGGCCCGGCCCAACGTTCCACCCCGCCGCCACCACCGCAGGAAGTGCTGGGCGCGCCCCCTCCCGCCGCAGCCCTGCGCGGGGCACCCGGCGCCGTCGGCGCGACCTACGCCGCCCGCTCCGCCGCCCCGCAGGCGGTTGCCGCCCCCGCCCCGGAGGTTGCAACGGCCCCGCCAGCCCCCGAGGCCAAGCCCGCGCAAGGCCTGGCCGAGTTTTACCTGGCGCAACAAGCCGCCAGCCAGGACCGCGTTGCCATGCCGCTCACGGACGCGCGCCGTGCCTTTGAAGCCGGCCGTAGCACCGTTCCGCCCGCCGCGCCCGCCACGCCGCAAGCCACCACGCCGAAGCCGGCCCTGGCCCGGCAGGCTGCTCCTCTGGCCCCCAGCGCATTGCCCACGGCCGGCAACGTCCCGGAGGCCGGCCGGCGTTATGTCCTCCTCAGCGGCGCGCCCCAAGAACAACCGCCCGCCATCTTCTATTTCTGGTCCAGCAACCAACTGGTGCGCGTGGTGGATGCCGATGGCACGGTGTATGAAGGCCGCTTCCTTTCCACCGATGCGGCCCCACCCCCCGCCGCCAGCCCCGCCCGCCGTCAAACTTCCGAAAAAACCGGCGCGCGCGAGCTGCTCACCGCTCCTTCGCGCAAGACCGGAGGCGCCCCGGCAGCCCAGGACGGCGCGGCTCAGGCGCCACGCCGTTTTGAAGCCACCGGCCGCCATCCGCACCTCCAGCAGGAAATCCGCCTCTCAGGCGACTGGCCGCCGGACGCCGAAGGCGTCTTGCGCCTGCAGCTCCGCGTGGGCGACGGCCCCGTTCAAACCTTCCTCGCACGGCCCGCAGAGAACTGAGCCGCCAGCGCGGCAGCCGCTTCGGCCACCCAGAACGCCGCCCGCGCCTGCGCCTCTTCCGGCGGGGTCAGACTGCTCAGGGCCACGGCCGCCTCCAGCCAGCGCCGCCAGTGCCGCTCCGGCAGCGCCACCACGCCGGCCACCCCCAAACACGGCCGCCGGTGCCGCGCACACAACCGCGCCAGCTCCCCCACCCCTTTGCCCATGAGCGAAGAAGCATCGAGCGCCCCCTCCCCCGTCACCACCACCTCCGCCCACCGCACGGCCCCGGCCAGGCGGGTGTGGCGGGCCAGCAACTCAAACCCCGGCGCCAGCCGCGCCCCCAGAAAGGCCATCAAACCAAACCCCAGCCCCCCCGCCGCGCCACTGCCGGGCAGTAGATGCAATGCCCGCCCGCGCTCCCGCTGCATCACCTGCGCCAGCCGCCGCAACGCCGCCTCCGCCGGCGCAAAATCGGCCGCCGTCAGCCCTTTTTGCGGGCCGTAAATCCGCGTGCAACCCCGCGCCCCCAGCAGCCGGTTCTGCACATCCACCGCCACCGTGACGCGCAAGGGAAGACGCCGGGCGGGCGGCTCAACGCGCCGGAGCCGCGCCAGCCCGGTCCACGATGGAATGGGCCGCTCCTGCGCGTCCCAAAACGTCCATCCCAGCGCGCGCGCCAGACCAAATCCGCCATCATTGGTGGCGCTCCCGCCAATGCCCAGCACGCACCGGCGCGCCCCCTGGGCCGCCGCCGCCTCCAGGGCCGCCCCCAGCCCCCAGGTGTCCAGCTCCCGCGGATGAAACCGGCCGCGCGGCAGCAGCGCCAGCCCAATGATCCGCGCCGATTCAATGATCGCCAGCCTTTGCCGCGGCTCCCACCACCACGCGGCGCGCAACGGACGATGCGCCGCATCCACCGTCTCCACCTCCCGCGCCGCCGCCCCCAGCGCGGCGCTCAACACCTCGCCAAAACCGTCTCCGCCATCGCTGATGGGCCGGCAGCGCACCTCGTCATCGGGCCGCACCCGCCGCCAGCCCTCCGCCAGCGCAGCGGCGGCGGCGGCGGCGGTCAGCGTGCCTTTGAACTTGTCCGGGGCCATTAATACGCGCAGGGGCATGGCGCATCATGGGCGCAAAACGGCCCCGGTGTCGAATGGAAATGACCCCAACCCCGGACGGCTCCGGTTCAACCCACCACCAGGTTGACCATCTTGCGCGGGACGTAGATGACCTTGCGCACGGTCTTGCCCGCCAGAAACGGCTGCACACTTTCACACGCGCGGGCGGCCTTTTCCACCTCCTCCTGGCTGGCCTGGGCGGACACCACCACCCGGCCGCGCAACCGGCCGTTGACCTGCACCGGCACCTCGAGGGTGTCCTCCTGGAGCAGGGCCGGATCAAACTCCGGCCAGGGCGTGTAAGCCAGCGCCGGCGCCGTCCAGCCCAGGTGTTGATGCAGCCGCGCCCACAGCTCCTCGGCCAGATGCGGCGCAAACGGCTGCAGCAGCACCAGAAAATCCCGCAGCACGGCCCCCGGGCGCACCGGCCATTCCAAGGCCTCGTTCACCAGCACCATCATGGCGGAGATCGCCGTGTTGAACCGCAGGCCTTCGAGATCTTCGGTGACCTTCTTGATGCAGGCATGCAGGCTCTTGCGCTGGGCCGGCGTGGGCGGCACATCCTGGATGCTCGCCTGCAACTTCACCAGCTCCAGCAATTCCGGCCCCGGCCGGGCGGTGGTGGTGCGCGCCTGGTCCAGGGCCACCTTGCTCTCCTCGTCCACAAACAACCGCCACACCCGGCCCAGGAAACGGTACACCCCCTCCACCCCGCGCGTGCTCCACGGCTTGCTCATCTCCAGCGGCCCCATGAACATCTCATACAGCCGGAAGGCGTCCGCCCCGTATTGCGCCAGGATGTGATCGGGATTCACCACGTTGCCGCGCGATTTGGACATCTTGAAGCTGCGGGCGTCCACCTGGATGTGCGGCTGCTCCTTGAGCACAAAGGCGGCCCCCTGTTTTTCCACCGCCTCCTCGTCCACCTTTTCGCCCGTCACCTTCTCCCCGGTGCTCTTAAGATACCCCACCATGCGCGGGCCGGTGGCGGTTGCCTCTTCGCTGATGTCGCGCAAGTCGGCCGCGCTCACCAACTGCCCGGCGGCGTCGCGAAAGACGGTGTACTCCATCTCCCCCAGGATCAGCCCCTGGTTGACCAGTTTGAAGAACGGCTCCGGCGTGGACACATGGCCCAGATCATACAACACCTTGTGCCAGAACCGCGCATACAGCAGGTGCAACACTGCGTGCTCCGTGCCCCCCACATACAAATCCACCCCCGGCGTGGCCCGCTGGCCCGCCGGGCTGGCGGTGCCCATCCAGTAACGCTCGGCGGTGCGGGAGCAAAATTCGCGGTCATTCCGCGCATCCAGGTAGCGCAGGTAATACCAGCAGCTTCCCGCCCATTGCGGCATGGTGTTGGTTTCGCGCACCGCGCCATCCGGCAGATTCACCCATTCCGTGGCCCGCGCCAGCGGCGGCTGGCCGTCCTTGGTGGGCTTGAAGTCTTCCAGCGGCGGGGGCAGCACCGGCAGCGCGCTTTCCGGCAGCGCCTCGTGATGCCCCTGGCGCCAGACAATCGGAAACGGCTCGCCCCAATAACGCTGCCGGCTGAACAACCAGTCGCGCAGTTTGTAATTCACCACCTTCTTCCCCAGTCCCTTGCTCTCCAGCCACGCGATGATCTTCTGCTTGGCCTCCGGCGTCGGCAGCCCTGTGATGGACACCTCCGGCCCGGTGGAGTTGACCGAAATCCCGTCGTCCACAAACCCGCGCCAGTCGGTGGCCGGGTCCGGCGGCTGCACCACCTGCACAATGGGCAGATGGAACTTGGTGGCAAACTCCAAATCCCGCGTGTCATGCGCCGGCACCGCCATGATCGCGCCGGTGCCGTAACTGATGAGCACATAATCCGCAATCCAGATGGGGATTTTCTCCCCGTTCACCGGATTGATCGCATACGCCCCAATAAACACCCCCGTCTTCTCCTTCGCCAGCTCGGTGCGCTCCAGATCGCTCCGGGTGGCCGCGTAGGCCTGGTACGCCTCCACCGCCGCCCGCTGCGCGGGCGTGGTGAGCACGTCCACCAGCGGATGCTCCGGCGCCAGCACCATGTACGTGGCCCCAAACAACGTGTCCGGCCGGGTGGTGAACACCCGCAGTTTCCGCTGCTCCGCCGGCAGCTCCGGCGGCGGATCCGCCAGCGCAAAATCCACCTCCGCCCCTTCGCTGCGCCCGATCCAGTTGCGCTGCATTTCCTTGAGCGAATCGCTCCAGTCAATGGTGTCCAGATCGCGCAGCAGCCGCTCCGCATAGGCGGTGATGCGCAACATCCACTGGCGCATCGGTTTCCGGATCACTGGAAAGCCCCCCACCTCGCTGCGCCCGTTGATCACCTCTTCATTGGCCAGCACCGTCCCCAGTTCCGGACACCAGTTCACCGGCGCTTCGCTCACGTACGCCAGCCGCTTGGAGTCCCGATACGCCCGCCGCTCCTCCTCCGTCCGCAGCTCCGGCGGATAGGTCAGCGTGCTGATCGGCTCGGCCCGCTGCGTCTCCGGGTTGAACCAGGCATGGTAAAGCTGCAAAAAAATCCACTGCGTCCACTTCACATAGCCCGGATCCGTCGTGTCCACCTCCCGGCTCCAGTCATAACTGAACCCCAGCGCCTGAATCTGCCGCTTGAAATTCGCTATGTTCTGCTCCGTCGTCACCCGTGGATGCTGCCCGGTCTTGATCGCGTATTGCTCCGCCGGCAGCCCAAAGGCGTCCCACCCCATCGGATGCAGCACATGAAACCCCCGCGCCCGCTTGTACCGCGCCAGGATGTCCGTGGCCGTGTAGCCCTCCGGATGCCCCACATGCAGCCCCGCCCCGGAGGGATAGGGAAACATGTCCAAAATGTAAAACTTCGGCGGCAGTTGCCCGGCCGCCAGGGTGGCCGCATGCCGCTGCGCAAAGGGGTGCGTCGGCGGCACAGCCTCCCCAGGATTCCAGGCCCGGAAGGTCTCCTCCTCCAGCCACCGCCGCTGCCATTTCGGCTCAATTAAATCAAACGGATATTGCGGACGAACACTCGCCATAAGGCTGCAAATAATGCGGAAACCCGCCGGGGGTGACAATCGGGAAATTATGCCGGCCGCCCCCCCTCCCACCCCGCCCGCCGCCCCCCGGCCTGGGCCACAACTTTTTCCCCCCGCTGGTGTATATTAAGGCGGGACTGATGTATCAACCGTGAGTGCCCGGCGAACAACGATCTGGATGGCCGCCGCCCTGCTGTTGGCCGGCGGCCTGACCCTCCCGGCCGCCAACGATCCGGTCATGGACCGTTTCGCCGGCATTCCCGATCGCAACGCCTTCGGTCTGCGGCCCCCGCCCCCACCCCCGCCGCCCCCCAAGCCGGAGCCGCCGCCCCCTGCAATCAAAGTCCAAATCACCGGTTTGCTCGACTTCAAAGTGCGCAAAACCGCCATTCTGCTCGTCAGCGAACTGGGCAAAAACCCGGTGTCCATCGTCCTGGGCGAAAACGAGTCCGAGGGTCCGGTAACCGTCAAAAGCATTGACGCGGAAAATGGCAAAATCCGCATCGCCCTCAACAACACGGATACCGAGCTGGACATCGAGAAGGACGGCGTCAAACCCCTGGCCGGCAGCGGCAAGGCGGACTTCCAAATCGGCGGGCCGGTGGAGCAAACCCCGCGGCCCTCGGCCTCCCAGCTCTTCGCCGGCGTGGCCTCCGCCGGCGCCCCGGCAGTGCCCGCCGTGGACCGGAACAATCTGGCCGCTTATTTGCGGCAGGCCTCTGAAGGCGCCAGCAAAAGCGCGGCCAGCGCCCCCGCCCCCCTCTTCGGCGGCGCAGGCGGCTCGCCCTATGGCGGACTGGCCGGCTCCCACACCTTCCGTTTTGACGGCCCTCCCACCTCCGGCCCCACCCAGCCCAACTGGCCGCCCGAGCAGCCGGTCAGCTATGAGGAGTCCATCATTCACATGGAACTCCTCCGCACCATCAAGGATACCGGCAAAGTGGAGCTGCCGCCCCTGCCTCCCACCATTTTGACCCCCGGTCACGAGGAAGAAATGCCGCCCGTCCCCGGCGGCCAGCCCCAATACGGCCCCCCGGGCCTGCCGCCGCTGCCGCCCTTCCCGCGCTAATTCCTTGCTCCAGCCTGGCCGCCCCGCTCAAGCGGGGGTGGGGGGCGCCTCGGCTGTGGCCGGCAGGGCGGGCTTTTCCATAAAATGCCCAAACGCCCGGAATTTCTCGTAGCGTTTTTTCAACAGCTCGCTGGTGGGCAGTTTTAACAGCTCCTCCAGATTGGCCACCAGCCGCTCCTTCAACGCGCCGGCCGTGGCCGGCCAGTCATTGTGCGCCCCGCCCAGCGGCTCGGGCACAATTTCATCCACCAGCTTCAGCTCGTAAAGATCCTTGGCGGTGATTTTGAGCGCCTCCGCCGCCTTGGCCGCCGCCGAGCGATCCTTCCACAAGATGGCCGCGCACCCCTCCGGGCTGATCACCGAGTAATAGGCGTTTTCCAAAATCAACACCCGATCCGCCACGCCAATCCCCAGCGCCCCGCCCGAGCCCCCCTCCCCAATCACCGCCGCAATGATCGGCACTTCCAACAGCATCATCTCCCGCAAATTCACCGCAATCGCCTCCGCAATGTGCCGCTCCTCCGCCCCAATGCCGGGATAGGCGCCCGCCGTGTCAATCAACGTGATGATCGGCAGCCCAAACTTGTGCGCCAGCCGCATCAACCGCAGCGCCTTCCGGTAGCCCTCCGGGTGCGCGCAGCCAAAGTTGCGCCGGATGTTTTCCTTGGTGTCCCGCCCCTTCTGGGTGCCGATGACCATGACCCGGTGCCCCTGAATCCGCGCAAAACCGCCCACCACCGCCCGATCCTCCGCATACAGGCGATCCCCGTGCAGCTCGCTGAAGTCCGTAAAGGCCAGTTGAATGTAGTCCAGCGTGTAGGGACGCTTGGGATGCCGCGCCAGTTGCACCCGCTGCCACGGCGTCAGCGAGCTGAACACCTGCCGGCGGCTCTCCTCCAGCTTCTTCTCCATCCGCTCAATCTCCTCCTTGAAAGAGTGAGCCTCCGGATGCTGCTTGAGTTCATCCAGTTTGCGCTGCAACTCCGCGATGGGCTTCTCGAAATCGAGCTGGTGCTTCATAAAGCGACCGGCATCCTAGCCGTTTTTCCCCCCTCCGGCAATGCCGTTTTGGGCGGGCCAGAAGCATCCTCCCGCCCCCGCCCCCCTCACTTCCGGCCCGGCGGCCAGGCCAGACCCAGCACCACCGCCCACGCCTTCACAAACGCCCGCTGCTCCGCCGGCGGCATCCCGTCCAGCCGCTGCCGCCGCAGCTCGCGCCAGAACCGCTCCAGCTCGTCCTCCGGCGGCGCGGCCGCCACGGCCTCCACCGACCCCTCCACCCCCTGCCGCGCCGCCGTCAGCCGCAGCAACTGCAGCATCGCCGCGCTCGGCTCGGCCTTGCCGCGCACAATCTGATTGATGTGACTGGGCGTCACCAACAACTGCCGGGCCGTCTCCGACTGGCTCCAGCCCAGCCGGCGCATCCACTCCACAAATTCATGGGCTGCCGGACTCATGCTGTAAATAATTTAATTTTTCCCCTTGACGGGGTATTAAATAACTTATATATCTTCCCTGTAAATTAGTTAATTATGAAAACCATGACAAGCCCAAAATCCTCCAAAAACAAAACCCCCGCCGTCCCCGTCCCCCGCTCCCGCCGCGCCCTCGAGGCCCTGGTGGCGGAAATCGCCGCCCTCAAGCTCGAGGAGGTGCGGCTCGCCGCCGAGCTGGACGCCCGCCTGCGCCTGGCTCGCGAGCAGCTTGAACCGGCCCTTGCAAACCTTCGGGCGCAGCTCACCGCCCAAACCGCCGCTGTCCGCGCCTGGGCCGAGGCGCATCCCGACGCCTTCGCCGGCCGCCGCACCCTCGAGCTGCCCGTGGCGCTGCTGGGCTGGCGCGCCTCCCCGCCGGCCCTCAAGCCGTGCGCCGGCTGGACGTGGGAGCGCGTCACCGCCGCCCTCAAGGCCGCCCCCGCCTGGCAGGCCTATCTGCGCGTCCGCGAGGAGCCCAACAAAATCCGCCTGCTGGCCGATCGCGTGGCCCTGGGCGACGCGGCCCTGGCCACGGTGGGCCTGTGGGTGACGCAGGAGGAGCTGTTCTTTGTCGAGCCGCGCCTCGAAGCCACCGGCGTGCCGGCCCGGGAATCCACCGCCGCCTGAGGCCATGCACCCCGGCTCCCTCCCCGTCCGCCCCGCGCCCGCGCCCGCGCCGGCCGCGGCCCTGGCGGTGCGCCCCCTGTGGACCATCAGCGGGGCCACCGCCTGGCTGCGGCGGCATCCCGACGACATCCTGCGCATGATTGAAGACGGCCGCCTCGAATGGGCCTGGGACATCGCCGCCGGCCCCTGCCGCCGCCGCCGAGAAATCCGCATCTGGTTTGAATCGCTCGAATGGGCGCGCCGCAATCTGAGCCGGCCGGCGCAGGATCTCCTCCTGCCCCCCACTTACACGCCGGCGCAGGTCTTCGAGCGCATTGTGGGGCACCACCGCCCTTGGCTGCGCGGCAGCGAGGTGCAGGCCCTGCTCAACTGTGATCGCAACCTGGTCTTTCGTCATCTCCGCGCCGGCGCCCTCCGCCTGGCTAGCAGCCAGGCCTCCCTCACCAGCCGCACTCCGCTCATCCTGCGCACCAGTCTGGAACAATTCCTCCTCGCCCGCCGCATTCAATAACTTCCTGCCCGCCCCTCGTCCTTCAGCCCAGGCAAAGGCTTTTTTTCACTTTGCACTTTGCATTTTGCACTTTGCATTTCCCCCCTCCCCCTCAATACCCCTGCACCAGCCCTTGCACCATGTTGCGCCGGAATTTCTCGCGGTTCACCGCATCATAAAATTCCACCGGGTTGAAATCATCGGTGAGCACCCGGATCCGATGCCGGCTGGGGGGCGAGGTCACCACATTGTCCATGGCCATGCGCGTGGCGCCCAGGGCGCGGGGGTGCACCTGGGATAGATCGGGCTGCCGCACAAAGGCGAGGTTGGGCGTGTCCGAAGCCACCAGCAGCACATTGCCGCCAAACGCCGTGTGAATGCGCACGGACTTGAACACGGCCTGCAGGGTGCGCTCCAGCGAGGCGGTGAAGAAATTGTTGGCCGGGTCCAGCTCGCCAAAGCTGTTGATCACCAGCGTGCCGCCGGGGCGCAGGATTTTTTGCATGGCCACAAACGCCTCGCGGCTCATCAAGTGGGAGGGGGAAGAGTCGCCCAGGAAGGCGTCCAAAATGATCGTGTCATAACGCGGGCCGTCCGGCCGGGCGGCGGCGTTCAGGTAATGCCGGCCGTCGTCAATGAACAGCCGGACCTGGGCGGGATCAAAATCAAAATGCCGCTGCGCCACGCCGGGCATTTCGGGGTTGATTTCCACCACATCCACCTGCACCCCCTCGCGGGCCAGTTGCATCGGCACGATGCCCACCCCCAGGCCGATGCACAGGGCGCGCTCAATCCGCGGCGTGTACGCCACCGCCAGCCCGTGCAGCATCCAGGTGAACATCGAGGTGCTTTTCTTCTCCAGGGGATCGTACGTGTTCTGCGTCAGCCAGTCATTGAGATACACCCGGTGCGGCAGGTTGGTATGCTGGATCACCAGCATCTGGCCAAAGTTGGAATTGCGCCGCTCCAATTCCTCATAGCCCGGCACGTTCAGCTCCAGCTCCCGCCGCACGCCGCTGTAACCCGCCGCCAGCCCGATCAGCAACCCCGCCACCACGCTCACCTGGGCCGGCGCCCGCAGGGATTTGGGGCTTAACAGGAAAAAATACCCCAGCGCCACCGCCATCAGTGCCACCGCGGTCAGATACATGCTCAACGAATTGGGCAGATACGGAATGACCGCATAGCCGATCAACAGCGTGCCGGCCACGCTGCCCAGGGTGCTCAAGGCGGAGACCCGCCCCACCTGCCCCCCCACCGTCTGCAGGTTTTGCGTGAAGTGCCGCACCAGAAATGGCCCCACCATCGCCAGCAGGGTCAGCGGCGGGAAAAACAAAAACAGCGAGGCCAGCAGCGAGCCCACCGCCAGTTTTTGCTTGAGACAGGCAAAGGCCACCGGCGCGCACAGCGGCACCGACACCGCCAGGTACACCGCCGCCGCCAGGATGGCGGTGTACATCCGCCGCAAATCCGGCGAGCGATCCGCCAGCCAGCCCCCCGCGTAATAACCGGCGGCCAGCGACAGCAGCGTCACCGTGATCTGGGCCGTCCACACAAAATGCGACGTGCCAAAGTACGGCGAGAGCATCTTGGCGCCGAGGATTTCGACAATCAATATCGCCGCGCCCGTGCACGCCGCCGTAAAGTATAAATACCGCCGCAAACCCCTGGCCCCGCCGCCGGCGGCCGCGGCCGCCGCCGCCGGGGGTGGCCCAGGGGAAGACTCGGGAGCTGATGGATTTTTTTTCACACGAAACAACGGGGGCATGCTCGTTTCACCCTGCCTCCCTCCCCGCATGGGAAAGCCTGGCCCGGCCGCCTCATTCCGCCGGCGTGACGGTCACGGTATGGCGCACCGGCACCAGCGCCTTGCGCACCGCGGCATCCAGCGCCTCCTGCCGGGCCATCAACCGCGCCGTGACCTGGCGAAACGCCTCGGCCAGGGCCGGATCGGCCGCCGTCTCGCGGCCAAACAGCCGGTACTTGGTGACCATTTCCTTGATCATCAGCGTTTCAAAGTTTTGCTTCTGCCCCACCGCGTCCATCACCTTCCGAAACGCCTCGTCAAAGGGCGTGGCCGGAAACGCCGCCGCCAGGTTGACGCCCTCGGCCAACTGCTCGCGGGTGAACTCGACGGACGCCTCGCCCCAGGTCACGCGCGCCCGCGGCGCCGCCAGATTGCGCACCTTCAACACAAACCGGTTCAGCTCCTCATTGAACGGGAAAAACGGCACAATGCTGCGCGTGCTCGACGAGGCTTTGGGATCGGGATCGAAGCAGAACGGATACCGCGTGCTTTCAAAACTCACCGTGCCCCGCTGGCCCTCGACCACCTTGTGCCCCGCCGAGGCGGCCGGCGCGCCCTGCAGATCCACCGTCAGCTCCGCCAGCCGGCCATCGCAGCCCAGCGCGCGCAAAAAGGCATACGCCATGATCAAATGCCCGTTGGGGCCGGGATGAAAACCGTCGCGCCCGCACACATCATAATCATTCCCCAGCGCCGCCTTGGCCTTGGCCATGGCGTCGAGCATGGGCTGATGCACATCGGCAAAGGCCACGCCCAGCTCCCCCGCCAGCCGGCGGTTGATGTCCCGCAGCCGGCCCAGGTTTTGATTGTAGCCGTCCGCCCCGGACAGCGGGGCAAAATTGGGCCGCACAAAATAGCGCGTGTCCACCGCCCCGGGCGAGCCGAGCACAATATGCTGCACCCCCATGCCTTTGAGAATCTCCACGTAACGGCGGGTGTTGGCCTCGTACGCCCGGCCAATGTCGTCGGCATACGGGCGATACTGGCCGTCGTTCATCCCGTAACACGTCGTCACCACCGTGGGCTGGAAGACCCCCAAATCATTCGCCGCGCGGGCCGCAAAACCATCCGCCCGCTCGCCGCCCCACCCAAATTGAAACACCTTCATATCCGTCCGCCCGGCGCAGGCCAGGAGGTACGTCTCCATGTATTTGGAGTAAAGTTTCTGCTCGGTGATGGAGTCGCCCACAATCGCCAGCCGCGCCCCTGGCGGAAGCAAATTCGCCGCTGTCGCCACCGCCGCGCTCAGGGCCAAACCCAAAACCGCCAGTCCCAATTTCACATGCTTTTTCATGCGCCCCAGCCTAAGCCAACAGGTCCGCTTTGTCACTGGCAAATCAGGCGCCCGGCACCGTCAGCGGCTTGCCGTTGTCCCGTCCGTTGAGCTCCAGCATGAACGGCACCGCCCGCCGCGCCCATTTCTCCGGCGAGGGATACAGCGCCGCCGCATCCCCAAAACAGCTCCGCAGCATGTCCGTGTCAATGATGCCCGGATTCAGCGGCACCGCCGCCAGCCCCGGCGGCAGCTCCTGCGCCAGCGCCTGCGTCAGCCCCTCGATGGCAAACTTGCTGGCGCAGTACGGCGCCACCTCCGCATCGGTGGTGCGGCCCCACCCGGAACTGATATTGATGATCACGCCCTCCCCGCGCGCCACCATCGCCGGCACAAAATGGCGCAGCACATGAAACACCCCCTTGATGTTCACATCCACCAGGGCGGAAAATTCCTCCGCCGGCACCTTCCACAGCGGGGCCTTCCGGTTGATCAGCGCCGCGTTGTTCACCAGCAAATCCGGCGCCTTGAACCGGTGCAGCACATGCCGCGCCCAGCGCCCCACCGCGGCCTCGTCCGCCACATCCACCACGTCCACTTCATGCGACGCGCCCAACTGCGCTTTCAGCGCTTCCACGGCCTCCCGCGACCGCGCACACCCCACCACCTTGTGCCCCAGCCGCGCAAACTCCAGCGCCATGGCCCGGCCCAGGCCACGGCTCACCCCCGTCAAAACCACTGTCTTTGCTTTTGCCATACTCTTGCGCTTGGTTGCTGTTGCCCAAAACGTTGACCCATTGCTGCAGGTTAGGCAAGTGTGAACGAAGTGCCGCCCAGGTTACAGTACGATAACATCGCCCGAAGCCGCCACCGCTCCCGCGCCGCCGCCGGGCGCCCGCCTCGCGCCCCGCGCCAACAGCCTCGCCCGCCCGGGAAAACACTGTTGCACAGGGCCGCCGCGCCGCCTTAAGCTGCCCGCCGCATGAGTGACGCGGCTTTACCCCGACCCTCGGTGCTGCCTTTCCTGATTGGCGACCTGCTGTTGCTGGCCGTCGCGGGCGGCATTGTTTATCAGAGCGACTGGCCCCTGAGCACGGCCAACATGGCGCTGTGCACCGCCGCCGTCGCCGCCGGCGCGTGGCTGCTGGTCACGCCCTTCATCCTGCAACATCGCGCCGCCTTGAAACTGGCCGAGGCGGACACCCTCCGCTCGACCGTCGCCCAAATCCAGAATCTCGAGCAGATCAAACAACAAATCGCCGAGGCCACCGCCAACTGGATGAACATCCAGGGCGAGTGCGCCCGCACCGTGCAGACCGCCCGCGAAGTGGCCGACGGCATGGCGGCGGAGGCCAGGGCGTTCACGGACTTTTTGCGCCAGGCCAATGACACGGAAAAAGCCACCCTGCGGCTGGAGGCCGACAAGTTGCGGCGCCAGGAACAGGACTGGCTGCAACTGACCCTGCGCCTGTTGGACCAAATCTTTGCCCTGTACACCGCCGCCTGCCAGTCCGGCCAGCCGCATTTGGTGGAGCAAATTGGCCTGTTTCAAAATGTCTGCCGCGACCTCGCGCGCCGCGTGGGCGTGAACGCCTTTGCGCCGGAGCCGGGCGCCGCCTTCGATCCGCAAATGCACCAGGCCCATCAGGCTGCCGGCCCCGTGCCCGCGGGCGCACCCATTCAAAAAACCCTGGCCCCCGGCTACACCTACCAAGGCCGCGTGTTGCGCCCCGCGCTGGTGCAGCTCGCCACCCCTGCACCGGCAGGCCCGGCCGCCGCTGCCGAGGCCCCGGCCGCCTCCGGCCCCGAGGCCCCCACTGCCCAACCGGATCTGCCCATTTAACCATAAACACGGCAAAAACGGGCCTCCCTTTGCCGTCCGATCCGGGACACCCCCGGTTTTGCCCTTTGCCTTTTGCACTTTCCCTTCCGCCCTTCGCTTTTCCCCCTCCCGGCTCGCGCACCTCTCCGTCGAAACAGCGCCCCCGCTCCGCCTCGTTAAAAGTCGGTTTCGCGGCTTGAAAAGCGGCGGGCGGAATGTCAGGCTTGCGGGCTGAGTTGCGGCCGCCGTGCGCGGCTCCAACCGGCAATCCCCGTATGGAATATCGAGCCTGGTTTCAATGCATCAATGAGGGATGTGGCGCCACCTATCCCCTGAATCAAATCATTTACCGCTGCGAGCGTTGCCAGTCGCTGCTGGAGGTGCGGCATGATCTGGAGGCCCTGCGGCACCGCAGCGCCGCCGCCTGGATGAAGCTCTTTGATGACCGCTACCGCAGCAACCAGTGGCCCTACGGCTCGGGCATCTGGGGCAAAAAGGAGTGGGTCCTGCCCAACATCAAGGATGAAAACATCGTCTCCCTCTACGAAGGCTGCACCAATTTGTTCTGGGCCGAGCGCCTGGGCAAGCTCCTCGGCTTGAGCGAGCTGTGGGTCAAACTCTGCGGCAACACCCACAGCGGCTCCTTCAAGGACCTCGGCATGACCGTCCTGGTCTCCCAGGTCAAACAAATGATCAGCGAGGGCGCCCCCATCAAGGCCGTGGCCTGCGCCTCCACCGGCGACACCTCCGCCGCGCTGGCCACCTATTGCGCCGCCGCCGGCATCCAGTCCATCGTGCTCCTGCCCCGCGGCAAAATCTCCACCGCCCAGCTCGTCCAGCCCATCGCCAACGGCGCGCTGGTGCTCTCGCTGGACACCGACTTTGACGGCTGCATGAAGGTGGTCCAGGAAATCACCCAGGACCCCACCCTCTACCTGGCCAACTCCATGAACTCCCTCCGCGTCGAGGGCCAGAAAACCGTGGGCATCGAAATCGTGCAGCAATTCGACTGGGAAGTGCCCGATGTCTTCATCATCCCCGGCGGCAACCTCGGCAACGTCTCCGCCCTGGGCAGCGGCCTGTTGATGATGCGGGACCTGGGCCTGATCCACCGCCTGCCCCGCATCGTTGTGGCCCAGGCCCAAAAGGCCAATCCCCTCTACCGCTCGTACCAAAAAGGTTTTGCCGAGTTCACCCCCGTCCAGGCCGAAAAAACCCTGGCCAGCGCCATTCAAATTGGCAACCCCGTCAGCGTCCAGAAGGCCATCCGCGTCCTCAAGCAATTTGAAGGCGTGGTGGAAGAGGCCACCGAGGAGGAGCTGGCCGATGCCGCCGCGCTGGGCGATCGCACCGGCATGTTCAACTGCCCCCATACCGGCGTGGCCCTGGCCGCCCTCATCAAGCTCGTCCGGCGTGGCGTCATCCAAAAAAACCACCGCGTGGTGGTCATCAGCACCGCCCACGGCCTGAAGTTCACCGACTTCAAAGTGCGCTACCACGAAAAGGCGCTCGAGTTCCCCTGCCGCCACGCCAACCCGCCCATGGAACTGCCCCCGCGCGTGGACGCGGTGAAGGCCGCCCTGGACAAGGCGCTCAAAGAGCGGGTGGTCTGACACCCCATCCCCCGCTTCCATCACCCCAGCGCCCCACCCCTTCCCCGGCGCGCCCACCCGGCCGCTCCGGCGGGCATGCCTGGCTGAAAAGCTGGACAGGCGGCCTTGCAGGAATTATGACGAGGGCCATGAAACCCCTGCTCGCTGTGGCTTTGGCGCTGGCCACCCTTTCCGCGCCGCTCTGCCCGGCCGCCGCAGCCCCCGCCGCCCGCCCCAACATCCTCTGGCTGGTGGCCGAGGATATCAACCCCCACCTGGGTTGCTACGGCGACACTTACGCCCGCACGCCCCACCTCGACAAACTGGCCGCCCGGGGCACCGTCTATTGGAATGCCTGGTCCACCGCGCCCGTTTGCGCCCCGGCCCGCACCGCCCTAATCGCCGGCATGTACCCCCCCACCCTCGGCGCCGAGCACATGCGCAGCCTCGTCCCCGTGCCCCCGGCCATCCGCATGTACCCGGACTACCTGCGCGAAGCCGGCTATTACTGCTGCAACAATGCCAAAACCGATTACAACCTCCAGGGGGCCGAAAAATCCTGGCAGGAAAGCTCCAACAAGGCCCACTACCACAAACGCGCCCCAGGCCAGCCGTTCATGGCGGTGTTCAATCACGAAATCACCCACGAAAGCCGCATCCGCACCCGCCCGCACGTCCTCATCCACGATCCCGCCCGCGCGCCCATCCCCCCCTATCATCCAGACACGCCGGAGGTCAGGCAGGACTGGGCCCAGTACTACGACAACCTCACCACCATGGATGCGCAGATCGGCAAACGCCTGGCCGAGCTGGAAGAGGCCGGGCTGGCCGGGGACACCATCATTTTCTTCTACGGGGACAACGGCTCCGGCATGCCCCGCCACAAACGCTGGCTGTGGCAGAGCGGGTTGCGCGTGCCGCTCATCGTCTATATCCCGCCCAAGTTCCGCCATCTTGCCCCGCCCGATTACCAGCCCGGCGGGCGCTCGGACCGGCTGGTCAATTTCGTGGACTTCGCCCCCACCCTGCTGAGCCTGGCCGGCATCCGCCCCCCGCCGCACATGCACGGCAAGGCCTTCCTGGGCCCTTATGCCGCGCCGCCCCCGCCCTATCTCTTCGGCCTGCGCAGCCGGATGGATGAAAACCTGGATTTATCCCGTTGCGTGCGCGACTCCCGGTTTTTGTACATCCGCAATTACCTGCCCCACCTGCCCTACGGCCAGTTCCTGGACTACATGTTTCAAACCCCCACCACACGGGTGTGGTTTAATCTCTTCCAGCAGGGCCGCCTCAATGACGTTCAAGCTCATTTCTGGAAACCCAAACCCCCGGAGGAGCTTTACGATTTGGAGAATGATCCCCATCAAATCCACAACCTCGCCGGCTCCGCCGCCTACGCCTCCACCCTTCAACGGCTGCGGCAGGCCCTCCGCCAGCACCTGCTCGCCACGCGGGACCTCGGTTTCCTGCCCGAAAGCGAACTGCACCGCCGCGCCCTGGCCGCCCGGCGCACGCCTTATGAAATGGGGCAGGACGAATCCCTCTATCCCGTGGGCAAAATCCTCGCCGCCGCCGAGCTGGCCTCCAGTTTGCGGCCCGAGGCCCTGCCCGCCCTCCGCCAGGCCCTGCGCGACCAGGACAGCGCGGTGCGCTATTGGGGCGTCATGGGCCTCCTCATGCGCGGCGCGCCGGCCGTGGCCAAAACCCGAGAGGACCTCCTCCGCGCCCTCCAGGATGAGGCGCCCTGCGTGCGCATTGCCGCCGCCGAGGCCCTGGGCCGGCACAGCCACGCGGCTGATCGCCAGGCCGCCCGCGCGGTATTGCTCGACCTCGCCCCGCAACCCAAAACCGGCCCCTACGTTGCCGTGCACGCCCTCAACGCGCTCATCGCGCTGGGGCCTCCCGCCGCGGCGGATTTGGACCGCTTGAGCGGCGCCGGCGGCAAACACCCGGATTATCCCGCCCGCGCCCTGGAATACGCGCCGCGGCTGATGGAGGTGTTGACCAACCGCCTGGCCGCCCCGGCCCCTCAGTAGCGCCGGCTCCGCCGCACCTCGTACACGTTCACCCTCCCCCCGGCAAAATACTCCGTCGGCGGATAATAAAACTGCCGCTCCGTCTTGTGATACCACAGGAGAAGCGGGCGCCCGGGCATGTTGGGATCGTAGGCCTTGAAGTACACGGCCTCCGGCAACGGCTCCAGCGCGAAGGCTCCTTCCCTCACCTCCTCCGGCGTGGCGGTGGCCGTCAAAATGATTGTGTGATTGAGCGTCAGCCGCGGAAAAGTCACCACGTGCACCAGCGGCGGATAGTGGCGCGCCAGGGCCGTCTCCCAGCGCCGCGCCAGCTCCGTCTGGCCCCGGCGGCTGAAGGGAAACACCATCCGCAAGTTGCCCGTGTTCAAATAGCTCTGCCACGCCCCGCCCAGGGCCTTCTTCAACAGCGCCTCGTGCGCCAGACTGAACTCATACAGGTGGGCGTAACCGGGAATGACGATCATCTCGCCGGGCGGCGAGGGCGCGCGCGCGCTGCGGGAGAGCACCGCCTTCACCCGCCGCGCATACTCCCGCTCGTCCACCGCCGGCTGCTGCGGCTCAAACCGGGCGTGGAAGAAAAATTTGCGCGCCGCCACCGCCATGGGCACGCACCGGTGGGCAAACGCCGGCGGCGGCTCGCGCCGCTGATGCTCCATGCGGCCGGTGGCGGGGTTGTTGGTGTAGGCCCATTTCAGCTCGTTGGCGAAGGCGAACGTGTCCCGTCCCACCGTCATCGTCCGCTCCAAACGCCCCGGCAGGGAGCTGGCGCATCCCAGCGCCAGCAGCCCCAGCAGCAGCAGCAGAAGCAGCGGCCCTCCCGCGCCGGCGCCGCGCGGCCGTGCCCGCCAAAACATGCCGTTCACTCCGGCCACGCGTGAGGAATAAGGCGGGAAGGCGGGGACGCCAAGATTAAAAACCGGAATCCGCCGGGGGCCTCGGTGTCCCCCCCGTCCCCGCACCGGCGACAGCCGCATGCCGCAACGGATTATTTCTTCGGCTTCCGCGGCTGCAACTGCTTCAGCGTCTCCTTCATCCATTGCACGCTGGCGGCGGTGTTCTCGTCCGAGCCGTGGCATTCAATGGACACGGCGCCGTCCCAGCCGGTCTCCTGCAGATAGGCCAGACAACGGCGGATGTTTTCCGCATTGACGCCGCCGCCCACCGGCACGATGGAGCTGCCGATGCCGGTTTCCTCGCCGCGCACGGCGGCGGCCAGCTCGGCGCTGACATCCTTGATGTGGCAGTGCGTGCAGTACTTGCGCAAGGCCTTGAGATAATTCAGGGGATCGTGGCCGGCGATGAAGGTGTTGCCGGTGTCGAAGTTCATCTGCAGATACTCGCTCTCAAAATGCGCAAACAGCTTCTGCATGAACTCGATGTCATTGGTGTAGGGCCCGTGCGGCTCCACATTGATGATCACCCGGTAATCCTCCGCCCACGAAAGACACTGCCGGTAGTTATCGCACGTCACGCGAAACACCTCTTTGCGCGTCAGGCCCGGCGTCTCAAACGCCCCGTCCACCGTGTCCACCATCGGACAGCCCAGCTCGGCGGCAAAACGGATGCTCTGCTGCACATACTGCACGCCGTACGCCGAGCCGTTGGGGCCCATCATGGGATAGGAGCCGTCAATCTGGGAGACCGCGAGGCCCTTGCTTTCCAGAAAACGCCGCAAGGCGCGGGGATTGGATTGCAGCGACACCCCCGGATCATAGCCCAGCGCCTGAATGAAGTTTTGCCCGTGAATGACGGCAAACTCGACGTGCTTCAAACCCGTGGCGGCGATCTTCTCAATGGCGGTCTCGAAACTCGCGCTCAACGGGCGCCAATTATCCGTGTGCAGGCCCAGGTGGATCATGCCGTGGATATAAACGGCGGCGGACGGCCGGTCAAGCCGCAATCCAGACAAACCCGCGGGAGATTCAATATCCCCGCCCCCGCCGGACGCTTCAGGGAAGGCGGACTTCAGTGACCCGCAGATCATCAAAGCGGATGGGCTTGCCCGAAACCGGCGCCCCCCACACCGAGGCGCGCCCGGCCGGCGGCGGCTGGGGAAGATCAGCGCCCACGCTCCATTCCGGCGGCTCCTGCTCCCCCTCAAGCCACAACTTGCCTTCGGCGCGCCAGCCCTGCGGCGTGGCCACACAACGCAGCTTGAGCTGCGTCCACACCCCGGACTTCCAGCGCAACGGTTGCGCGACCAGCAGGCGCTCCCCCAGATGCAGCTCCAGTTGCTCGCGCCCCGGCGCCACCCACAATTTCAACCCGCCAATGCCGCCCAGCCCCACGGCGAACAGGGGATGCCGCCGGCCGGTGCTCTCCCCCCAAAGGCGGGCCTCCACACAGACGTTGGAGCTGGCGGGCGGGCCAAACAGGATGCCGTAGTTTTCCAGCGGATGCCCCGGCAGCTCGAGGAAGCGCGCGCCGTGGTCCTCCCGCACCGCAAAACCGCCGTCCACCACCATGAAGTTGGTGGACGGCTTGCCCGCCGGCGCCTGCTCGAAGTTTTCCTCGAACAACGGCGCGGGAGCGGCCGGGGCGGCAAATCCCGCCAGACAGAGAACCGCCAGCCCAAGGGTTTTCACGCGATGATTTATCCCAGAATGCGATGGCCGGTGGAGAGGAAGATGCCGCGGAAGTTCATCTCCAGCGCCTGCGGGTTGCTGGCCTTGGAGAGGGCCTCCTTCTCCGTGACGCGCCCCTCCTGCACCAGTTGCAGCAGGTGCTGGTTGAAATTCTGCATGCCGTCCTCGGTGCCGGTTTCAATGGCGGCGGGCAGGGTTTCGAGGCGGTCCTCCTCGATGAGCTTCTTCACCGTGGGGGTGTTGATGAGGATTTCCACCGCCGGGGTCATCTTGCCGTCCACGGTGTTCACCATGCGCTGGCAGATCACCGCCTTGAGGGTCGAGGCCAGTTGCCGCCGGATGGTGTCGCGCTCCTCCGGCTTGAAAAAGTCCAGCACGCGGCCCACCGACTGCGCCGCATTGGTGGTGTGCAGCGTCGAGAGCACCAGATGGCCGGTGTCGGCCGCGCTCATCGCGGCGGTGAAGCTGGTGGCGTCGCGCATTTCGCCCACCATGATGATGTCCGGGTCCTGGCGCAGCATGTGTTTGAGGCCGGTGGCAAAGGCCTTGGTGTCCAGCCCGATCTCCCGCTGCTCGATCACCGACTGGTTGTCCTCAAACACATATTCAATGGGGTCCTCCAGCGTGACGATGTGCTTTTTGAAATTCTCGTTGATGTGCTCGATCATGGCCGCCAGCGTGGTGGACTTGCCGCAACCGGTGGTGCCGGCCACCAGCACGATGCCCCGGGGCGCCTCGGCAATGCGCTTGATCACCTCCGGCAGGCCCAGCTCCGGGAAGCTGGGCACCTTGGTTTTGACATAGCGCATCGCAATGGCAAAGGTGCCGCGCTGTTGATACACATTGGTGCGGAAACGCCCCACCCCGGGCAGGTGGTAGGAAAAGTCAATTTCCCGATCCTCCTCAAACCGCGCCCGCGCATGCGGCGGCACAATGTGCCTGAGCACCTCGTCCATCCATTCCTCGGTGGGCAGCGGGCACTCAATGGGCACCAGTTGCCGGTTGATGCGGAGAATGACGGGAGATTCCAGCTTGATGTGAATATCTGAAGCCCCCGCCTCCACGGCGGCGGCGCAAATCTTCTTGAACAGTTCCATGCCCCGATCCTAGCCGGGAAGCGCGGTCAGGCCAAGGCGGAAAAGGCCATTTCCCCCAGCCGGGAGCGGGCCTGCCGGTTCATGCCGGTGAACACCAGCGCGACCGTATAACCCTGATGCCGCGACCCGTCACAGGCCACCACCACCCCCGTGCACTTCACCCGGCAGCCGTCGTGCGGAGATTCCAGCTCCACCGTCATCTCCACCCATGGCGACACCGGCACCGGGGAATGAAATTCCAGACCATTCTTGCGGAAACGCACCGTGCCCGGCGCCAGGGCCAGATGATATTGTCGGTTGGCAATAATGACCGGCTTGAAACCAGACTTGTCCAGTTTGCCAGAGCTCATAAAACAGACGGCGGCTGGTTCAGCCAGCACGCTCGTTTGAACTAATCTACCACACTCCCCGGGGCCGTCAAATGGCCCCCGCCCGCCGCTCACCATTCAATCACGGCCGCCGCCCAGGTGAAGCCCGCGCCAAACACCACCAGCAGCACCAGATCCCCGCGCTGAATGCGCCCCTGTTGCACCGCCTCATCCAGCGCAATCGCCACCGACGCCGCCGAGGTGTTGCCGTACTTGTCCAGGTTCATGAACACCTGTTCCGGCCCGGCCCCCAGCCGCTCGGCCACGGCGTCCAGGATGCGCCGGTTGGCCTGATGCGGGATGATGCACTTGATCTGCTTGATGTCCAGCTCGCAGCGGCGCAGGGCCTCCTGCCCCGCCTGCACCATGGCGGTGACGGCGTTCTTGAAGGTCTCCTTGCCGTCCATCTTCAGGTAGTGCAGCCGCGCCTGCACGCTCTCCGGCGTGGCCGGCTGGCGGCTGCCGCCGCCGGGCATGCACAAGAGGCTGCCCTTGCTGCCGTCGGCCCCCATGCAGGTGGTCAGCAACCCGTGGCTGTTGGGCCGGCTTTGCAGCACGGCCGCGCCCGCGCCATCCCCAAACAGCACGCAGGTGTTGCGATCCTGCCAGTCGGTGATGGTGGAGAGCTTTTCCGCGCCGATCACCAGCACCGTCTCGTAGGTGCGGGACATGATGAACTGCTGGCCGATCTCCAGCGCGTAGATGAATCCCGAGCAGGCCGCCTCAATGTCAAACGCCGCCGCGCGCGTCGCCCCGATCTTCTGCTGCACCAGGCAGGCCGTGTTGGGAAACGGCATGTCGGGCGTGATCGTGGCCACGATGATCAAATCCACCTGCTCCGGCCCCAGCCCGGCGTTGGCCAGCGCCCGCCGGGCGGCTTCGGCCGCCAGGTCCGAGGTGTATTGATCCGGCGCCGCGATGCGCCGCTCCTTGATGCCCGTGCGCGTGATGATCCATTCATCGGTGGTCTCCACCATCCGCATCAAATCCGCGTTGGTGAGCACCCGCTCGGGCACATAGGAGCCGACGCCGATGATGGAGCAGGGACGCCCGGCGTAATTATGCCGGGCCCGCGGATTGACAAACCGCTTCGGAGCCGGGGAATTCATGCCGTGAAACTCCCGGAATCAGCGCGGCGGGGCGGCCGGCCGGCCGCCGGCACCGCCGCCCGACCCGGGGCTGCCTCAACCCTGCACCTTCACGGTCACCACCTGGCGCCCGCGGTAGAAGCCGCACGCCGGGCACACCCGGTGGGGCACGTACGGCGCCGCGCACTGCGGGCACACGCTCAACTGCGGAAGCGTCAACACACTGTTGTAGGCGCGCCGCATTCGCTGCCGGCTGCGCGAGGGTTTGCGTTTCGGTACACCCATATTTGCCTTTCCTGCCTGGCGGCAGTCACGATTCCAATTTCAATTGATCCAGCACCGACCACGGGGAATTCACGCCCCCCGCCGCCGGCGGACTGGCTTGCATCTGTTTCCACTGCGGCAACCCGCCGCACCCCGGTTCACACAACGGATGTTGCGGAAAGATCAATAGCATATCTTCCCGCAGGACCGGCGTCAAGTCCACAACATCCTTTGCCACCGGCACCGCCTCCTCCCCGCTCAACGGCAGCAGCCGGGACCACCCGGCCAGCTCCAGCTCCAGCTCAAATTCCTTCAGGCACCGCACGCAGCAGCAGTGCAGCCGCAGCGCCAGCCGCCCGTGCGCGTACACCCCCGCCTCCACCTTCTCCACCTCCAGCTCGTACACCAGCGGCTGCCGCACCTGCACCATCGCATCCCCGGTGTCCATGTCCAGCTCCTCCACCGCCACCTCGCCCGCCAGCCGCAGGTTGCGCAACTCCAACTGGCTCAAACTGATCTGCACCGCCATGTTGCACCTCGCTTTCTGCGCCTTTATCGCCGCCGGCGCTGCCGCAGTTTGCGCGTCAACGCCGCCTTCACATGCGCCGGCACAAACGGCCCCACATCCCCCCCCAGCGTGGCAATCTCCTTCACCAGCCGGCTGCTCACAAACGTGTAGGCCTCCTTGGGCATCATGAAGATCGTTTCCACCCGCGGGTTGAGCTTGCGGTTCATCAACGCCAGTTGAAACTCAAACTCAAAGTCCGACACCGCCCGCAACCCCCGGATCACCGCCTGCCCGTTCTGCTTCTCCACATAATCAATCAGCAGGCCCGTGAACGAGTCCACCTCCACATTGGGCATCGTCATCACCGCCCGCCGGATCAGCGACACCCGCTCCTCCAGATCAAACAACGGCCCCTTCCCCTCGCTCACCGCCACCGCCACAATCACCCGGTCAAACAACCGCGCCGCCCGCTGCACAATGTCCAGATGGCCATTGGTCAACGGATCAAAACTCCCCGGATAAATCACGGTGCGCACCATGCTGCCTGGGATTGTGGTCGCCCCCGCCGCCCCCCGCCGGGGAAGGCCCGGGCGGCCGCTTACACCGCCTTGTCCCCGCTTTCCTCCGTCCGGATGCGCACCGCATTCTCCAGCGGCAGGATGAACACCTTGCCGTCCCCAATCTTGCCGGTGCGCGCCGATTTCACGATCGCCTCCACCGCCGGCTGGACCAGCGAGTCCGGCAGCACAATCTCAATTTTCACCTTCGGCAGAAAATCCACCGTGTACTCGCTGCCGCGGTAAATCTCCGTATGGCCTTTCTGCCGGCCAAAGCCTTTGACCTCGCTGACGGTCATCCCCTCAATGCCCAGGGCCGTCAAGGCTTCCTTGACGTCCTCCAGCTTGAAGGGCTTGATGATCGCTTCAATCTTTTTCATCCATGCCTGCCTTTCCGGGGCCAGACGCGCCATCTGACCCTCCGCATCCTAGCAGCCCCCCGCCCGGGGGCCAACCGGAAATTTTTACCGCCCCCGCCCGCTCCCCCTCCCCCCCGCGCCCGCGGACGGGGGCCGGACGCAAGCGGCGGGCAAAGATTGAACAAAAAACGTAAAAAACTTTTACTTGGCAAAATTGGGTTAGCTACTGCAATAATGCGCGGATTATGATTAACTTTAATAATAAGAAATTGGCTTGGACATTGGTCCTAACGGGCCTCGGCGCGGCGACTGCTGCCGCGAGCGAGGCATCACTGGTGCTGCCGGATTTGCGGACGGTGAGCTTCCCCGCGCTGGGAGGCGCCACCGGGTACAGCCTGATGCTTGCGGGCATTCTGGTCTGCGCGCTGGCAGCGGTGTTTGGCATCTGGCAATACCTGCGCACCAAGGCCCTGCCGGTGCATGACTCCATGCGCAACGTCTCCAACATCATCTGGGAGACGTGCAAGAGCTACCTGATTCAGCAGGGCAAATTCCTGGCCATCCTCTGGGTGCTGATCGGCATTTGCATCGCCTATTACTTCGGCTTCCTCACCGAGCACAAGGACGCCGCCGGCCAGGTCCACAAGGGCATGGGCGCGGGCAAGGTCATCGTCATCCTCCTGGCCTCCATCCTGGGCATCCTTGGCAGCTACGGCGTCGCCTGGTTTGGCATGCGCATCAACACCCAGGCCAACAGCCGCTCGGCCTTCGCCGCCCTCCGCGGCCTCCCCTGGGCGCCCCTGGCCATCCCCATGCGCTCGGGCATGAGCGTCGGCCTGCTGCTCATCACCGTCGAGCTGTTCTTCATGATCAGCATCCTCATCTTCCTCCCCGCCGACCTCACCGGCCCCTGCTTCATCGGGTTCGCCATCGGCGAATCCCTGGGCGCCTCCGCCCTGCGTATCTGCGGCGGCATCTTCACCAAGATCGCCGACATCGGCTCCGACCTCATGAAGATCGTCTTCAAGCTGCCCGAAGACGACCCGAAGAACCCGGGCGTGATTGCCGACTGCACCGGCGACAACGCCGGCGACTCCGTGGGGCCGACGGCCGATGGTTTCGAGACCTACGGCGTGACGGGCGTGGCGCTGATCACCTTCCTGGCGCTGACCCTGGGCCTCACCCCGGCCTGCGCCGTGCTGATCACCTGGATTTTCGTCATGCGCATCATGATGATCATCACCTCGCTGGTGGCCTACTTCATCAATGACGCCATCTTCACCAGCAAATACAGCGAATCCAAGGACTTCCACCCCGAGAAGCCGCTCACCTGGCTGGTGTGGCTCACCTCGGCCATCTCCATCGCGCTGACCTTCCTCATCAGCAAGCTCATGCTGGGCAACTTCGCCATCGAGGGCAAACCCCTGCCCGACCTCTGGTGGGTGCTCTCGGTGATCATCTCCTGCGGCACCGCCGCCGGCGCCCTGATTCCGGAGTTCACCAAGATCTTCACCAGCACCGAGGCGCGGCACACCAAGGAAATCGTCACCGCCTCCCGGCAGGGCGGCAGCTCGCTCAACATCCTCTCCGGCTTTGTGGCGGGCAATTTCTCCGCCTTCTGGGAGGGCCTGCTCATGCTGGTGCTCATGTTGATTGCCGCGGTCATCTCCGGCAACCCGGACCTCAAGGCCATCATGCCCCAGGGCATCGAGTTCGCCGGCCCCATCTTCGCCTTCGGCCTGGTGGCCTTCGGCTTCCTGGGCATGGGCCCCGTCACCATCGCCGTGGACAGCTTCGGCCCGGTGTCCGACAACGCCCAGTCCGTCTATGAGCTGAGCCAGATCGAGTCCGTCCCCAACATCGAGAAGGACATCGAGAAAAACTTCGGCTTCAAGCCCGACTTCAAGGCCGCCAAACACAACCTCGAGAAAAATGACGGCGCCGGCAACACCTTCAAGGCCACCGCCAAGCCGGTGCTCATCGGCACCGCCGTGGTGGGCGCCCTCACCATGTTGTTTGCCATCATCCTGCTGCTCGACAAGGAGTTCGGCGACGTGGTGAAAAACCTCTCCCTCGTCCAGCCCCAGGTGGTCCTCGGCTTCCTCATGGGCGGCGCGGTCATCTACTGGTTCACCGGCGCCTCCTGCCAGGCCGTGGTCACCGGCGCCTACCGCGCCGTGGTGTACATCAAGGAAAACATGGACCTGAGCGCCAAGGCCGCCTCCATCCAGGACTCCAAGGAAGTGGTCAAAATCTGCACCATCTACGCGCAGAAGGGCATGTTCAACATCTTCGTCGCCATCTTCTGCCTCTCCCTGGCCCTGGCCTTCTTTGACCCCTACTTCTTCATCGGCTACCTCATCTCCATCGCCTTCTTCGGCCTCTACCAGGCCATCTTCATGGCCAACGCCGGCGGCGCCTGGGACAACGCCAAGAAGATCGTCGAAGTGGACCTCCGCCAGAAGGGCACCGACCTCCACGCCGCCACCGTGGTGGGCGACACCGTCGGCGATCCGTTCAAGGACACCAGCTCGGTGGCCATGAACCCCATCATCAAGTTCACCACCCTCTTCGGCCTGCTGGCCACCGAAATCGCCGTGGCCATGCAGAAGGGTGGCAAGGCCAACCTCAAGCTGGGCATCGGCATCACCCTCTTCGTCATCGCCCTCATCTTCGTGTACCGCTCCTTCTACGGCATGCGGATCCCCGAGGATAAATAACCGGGCCTGACCCCCGCCCCCGGCGGCGGGGGGATCAATCAAAATCAAACGGGCCGCGTCGCCAGACGCGGCCCGTTGCTTTCTAACCTTCACCCCGCTCAGCCGCAGTAGGGCGCCAGCACGTTGCGCGCCACCCGGATGGCCGCCTGCCGCCCTTCCAGCGTCGGGCCAAAGGTGGGATCCTCCACCTCGATGCACACCGGCCCCGTATAGCCAATTTCCTGCAACTTCGCAAAAAACGCCCCCCAGTGGATATCCCCGTAGCCGGGGATGCGCGGCGTGTGCCATTCCTTGGGAAAGGCAAAGGCCCCCACTTCATTCAGGCGATCCTGCCGCACCTGCATGTCCTTGGCATGCAGATGGAACAGCTTGTCCTTGAACTCCGCCAGCGGGCTGAGCGGATCCATCCGCTGCAGGATGAAATGCGAGGGATCATAATTCAACCCGAAATAGGGCGAGGGAATGTCATTAAACATCCGGCGCCAGATCACCGGCGAGGTGGCCAGATTCTTGCCCCCCGGCCATTCGTCGCGGGTGAACAACATCGGGCAGTTCTCAATCCCAATCCGCACATCATTCTCCTCCGCATACGCAATCAACGGCTTCCACACCCGCAAAAACCGCGGCCAGTTCTCGTCCACCGTCCGCGTCCAGTCCCGCCCCACAAACGTGTTCACCTGCCGCAGCCCCAGCCGGCGGGCGGCGCGGATGACCTTTTTGAGATGCGTCACCGCCTTGCGCGAGACCTCGGGATCCGGGTCCAGGGGATTGGGATAATACCCCAGGCCGCTGATGGTGATGCCGTTCTGGGCGCACAGGGCGCGAAGGTCATCGGCCTGGCTGTCCGTCAGCGTCTCCACGTCAATATGCGTCACCCCGGCAAACTTCCGCTCCGCCTTGCCCACCGGCCAGCAGGCAATCTCCAGGCAGGTGAGCCGCTCGCGCGCGGCAAACTCGACGATTTCCTTGAGGGTTAAATCCGGCAGAATGGCCGTGAACAATCCCAGTTGTGGACAGGTTTTACTCATAATTAGTTGGCGTTGATTGCCGCGCATGTTGGCACGAGAAAAACGGAACGACAAGCGCGGAAACACCGCATTCCCCCCAGCCCGGCCCTGCCCCCGGCCGGCTCAGCCGTCGGCCAGCGCCGCAGCCACATCACGCGCAATTTGCGCCTGCAGCGCCGCCACATCCCCAAAGCGTTGCTCGCCCCGCAAATACCGGCCCAGTTGCACCTCCAGCTCCTGCCCGTACAAATCCCCCTGCCAGCCGGGCAGATGCACTTCAAATTGCGCCGCCACCGCGCCCCCGGCCACCGTGGGCCGCCGCCCCCAGTTCACCACCGCCGGATGCGGCCCGTCCGGCAGGAGGACCCGCGCCGCATACACGCCCAGGGGCGGCATCTCCAGCCCGGCCACCGCCACGTTGGCGGTGGGAAAACCCAGTTGCCGGCCCAGGCCCTGCCCGCGCTGCACCGGCCCGCACACGGCATACGGCCGCCCCAGCATGGCCGACACCTCGGCCAACTGTCCGGCCCGGATGGCGGCGCGCACCCGCGTGCTGCTGATCGGCTCGCCCCCGTGCAACACCGGCTCGGCCACGTGCACCGCAAACCCGTGCCGCCGCCCCAGCTCCTGCAACACCGCCACATTGCCGGCGCGGCCGTGCCCGAAGAAAAAATTGGCCCCCACACTCAGGCTGGCCAGCGAGCCCAAACCCTCCTGCAGCGAGCGCACAAACGCCTCCGCCGTCTGCCGGCGGAAGGCCTCGTCAAAATGAAACACCAGCGCCACCTCCGCCCCCGCCGCCGCCAGCGCGGCCAGTTTGCGGGAAAGCGGTTGAATCAGGGCCGGCGCGCGCTCCGGGTCCACCACGCTGCGCGGATGGCGGTCAAAGGTGATGGCCAGCGCCACCCCGCCCCGCTGCGCCGCCTCGCGCACCGCCTGGCCCATCACCGCCTGATGCCCGCGGTGCACGCCGTCAAACACGCCTATCGCGGCGCACACCGACCGCCCCTGGGCCGCCAATTCCGCCGGTTGATGAATGATGCGCATCGCCGCCGCAGAAAGTGCGGGCCGCCCCGCCGGCCCTTATTCCATCCGCACCAGTTTCAGGAAGGGGATGATGTGCGCCTCCAGCTCCGCGGGTGTCCAGTGGAGGATCTCCTCGAAGGGCGCGGCCTGCGCCACGTCAAACTGCCCCGAGGCCGTCCGGCGCAGATGTTTGAGATGGGCCCCGCAGCCCAGGCGCTGCCCGAAATCATGGGCCAGCGTGCGCACATAGGTGCCCTTGGTGCAGGCCACCCGGAACCACGCCAGCGGCGGCTCCACCGCCACAAAACGAAACCGGTAGATGTGCACCAGCCGCTCCTTGCGCTCCACCTCGATGCCCTTGCGCGCCAGCTTGTACAGCGGCACCCCGTCCTTCTTCACCGCGCTGACCATCGGCGGCAGTTGCATCTGATCCCCTTCAAACACGGCCGCCAGCTCGTTGAGCTGCTCCAGCGTCACCGCCGGCACCGCCGCGCGCGCCAGCACCTTCCCATCCGCATCGTAGGAATCCGTGGTCTCGCCCAGCTTGATGGCGCCCTCATACACCTTGTCCGCCGCCATGAACTTGTCCGACAGGCGCGTCGCCAGCCCCAGCACCAGCACCAGCAGCCCCGTGGCCCCGGGATCCAGCGTCCCGCAATGGCCCACCTTCTTGAGCTGGAATTGATGGCGGATCACATCCACCACGTCATGGCTGGTGGGGCCGGCGGGCTTGTCCACCAGCAGGGCCCCATCCAGAGGAGAAAATTCGCGTATCGGCATGGTTAAATCCCCGCAGCCTCCAGCGCCTTGCGCACCGCGGCCAGCACCCGCCGCTGCACCGAGAGCGGACTGCCCGCCACCCGCGCCCCGGCCGCCGCCGCGTGGCCGCCGCCGCCAAACTGCGCGGCGATCTTGTTCACGTCCACCTCCGGGCGCTTGCTGCGAAAGCTCACCCGGATCAGCTCCGGCGCCACCTCCTCAAACACCATCGCCACCACCACCGGCTCAATGGCCCGGAGGTGGTCAATCAGGCCCTCGGCGTCTTCCTTGGCCGCGCCCGTGCGGGCAAAGTCGGCCTGCTTGAGCCAGAAGTAGGCAATCTGATCCCGATGCGTCAGGCGAAACTTGTTGTACAGATGGCGCACCAGCCGCACCCGCGACAGCGAATAGGACTGGTACACCTCGTCGCAGATCTTGGCCAGGTTGGCCCCCCGCTTCACCAGCTCCGCCGCCACGTGATAGGTGCTCGGCAGCGTGGTGGGATATTGAAAAGATCCCGTGTCCGTGGAGACCGCCGTGAACAGGCAGTCGGCGATGTGCGGCGTGATGGGCCAGCCGATTTCCTTCAACAGCCGGAACACCAGCTCGCCGGTGGACGGCGCGCGGGCGGCCACCCAGTTGATGTCGCCGTAGCGGGTGTTGCTGGGATGATGATCAATGTTGAGCAGCACCCGCCGCCGCTCGATGCACTGCGCCGCGCGCCCCAGGCGCTCCACACAGGCGCAATCCAGCGCAATCACACAGTCAAACTCCCCGTTGGCCTGCGGCTTCCGCAGCAGGTGATCCGGATCCAGAAACCGCAGCTTGGAGGGCACGGCGTCCTCATTCCAGCAGACCACCTCCTTCCCCTGCGCCTGCAGCGCCAGGGTCATCGCCAGTTGCGAGCCAATGCAGTCCCCATCGGGGCGCACATGGCCCACCACGCAAAAACGCTGATGCTGCCGCAGCTCGGCGATCAGCCGTTCAAGAATCTTTGGGCGGGCTTTCACGATCCCCGGGGGGCGTTTGCTTCTCCAGCTCGTCGAGAATCCGCAGCACGCGATCGCCGCGGGCGATGGAATCATCGCGCACGAACTTCAAATGCGGCGTGTACTTCAGCACCACCGACTGGCCGAGCAGGTTTTGCAACAGCAGCCGCCGCTGCTGCAGCAGCTCCTCGCCGCGTTTCTGCTGCTCCGGCCCGCCCAGGATGCTGAAATACACCGTGGCATTCTGCAGATCGCCGGTCACCGTCACCTCGTTCACCGTGATCAGCCCGGCCTCGTCCACCGGCAACTGCCGGCGGATGAGTTCACCCAGCTCGCGCTTGAGCAGTTCGCGCACCCGTTCAACTCGCACGGACATGGCGGGAAAGTCAGGGGTTATTCCAGTTTCTGGGCCACCTTCTCGAGGATGTAGCACTCGATGGTGTCATTTTCCTGAAACTCGTTGAAACCATCCAGGCGGATGCCGCACTCCATGCCGGCCCGCACTTCGTTCACCTCGTCCTGGAAGCGGCGCAGCGAGCTGATGAGGCCCTCGTAAATGACATTGCGCCGCCGCACCACGCGCGCCTTGCCCCGCGCCACCCGGCCGTGGACCACCATGCAGCCGGCCACGTTGCCCCCCTTGGACAGGGTGAACACCTTGCGCACCTCGGCCGCGCCAATCACCGTTTCCTTGATGATCGGCTCCAGCAGGCCGGCCATGGCATCGCGCACCTGGTCAATCAGCTCGTAAATGATGGCATACAGCTTGATCTGGACCCCCTCCCGTTTGGCCGCCTCGGCCGCCTCGCTGTCCACCCGGGTGTGGAAGCCCAGGATGACCGCCTTCGCCGCCGCCGCCAGCACCACATCGTTTTCGCTGATCGTCCCCACCGCGCTGTGCACAATCTCCAGCGACACCTTGGTGGACTCGATGCGCTTGAGGGCCTCGACAATCGCCTCCACCGAGCCTTGCGTGTCCGCCTTCACCACCACCCGCAGCACCTTCTCGTTGGTGGCCTTCAGCTTGTCCATCAGGTTTTCCAACGTCATCACCTGGCGCACCTCCTGGGCGCGCGCCCGGTGCTCCATGGCCACCTTCTCGGCCGCTTCGCGGGCCTCCTTCTCGTCCTTCACCACCTGGAAGGCCAGGCCGGCCTCCGGGATGCCGTTCAACCCCAGCACCTTCACCGCGTACGACGGCCCGGCCTCCTTGAGCCGCTGGCCGTCCTCATTGATCAGGGCCCGCACCTTGCCGTAATACTGCCCGCACAGGATCACCTGCCCCACCTTCAACGTCCCCTTGCGCACCAGCACCGTCGCCGTCGGCCCGCCCGGCTCCAGCCCGGACTCGATCACGTTGCCCGAGGCCGGGCGGTTGGGATTGGCCTTGAGCTCGAGCAGATCGGCCTGCAACAAAATCATCTCCAGCAGCTTGTCCACCCCCTTGCCGGTCAGCGCCGAGCATTCCACATAAATGGTGTTGCCGCCCCATTCATCCGGCACCAGCCCCTTGTCATTAAGCTGCTGCCGCACCTTCAACGGGTTGGCGGCGGGATGATCGCACTTGTTGATGGCCACGATGATCGGCACCTTGGCCGCCTGCGCGTGGCTCAGCGCCTCCAGCGTCTGCGGCATCACCCCGTCATTGGCCGCCACCACCAGCACCACAATGTCCGTCACGTTGGCCCCGCGCGCCCGCATGGCGCTGAAGGCCGCATGGCCCGGGGTGTCCAGGAAGGTGATCTGCTGAATCCGCCGCTTGTCATCGGGATGCGGAAAAGAAATGGTGTAGGCCCCGATGTGCTGCGTGATCCCGCCCGCCTCGCCGGCGGCCACGTTGGACTTGCGGATCACGTCCAGCAGCGTCGTCTTCCCGTGATCCACATGGCCCATGATGGTGACCACCGGCGGCCGCGGCTTGAGATCCTCCGGCTTGTCCTCCGGATCCACGTCCGGCGCCTTCCGCACCACCGGATGCACCGCCTTGCTCCGATCGCGCCGCTCCAGCTCGAAACGGAAGCCGTGCTTGGCGCAAATGCGCGTCGCCACCGCCTCATCAATCGCCTGATTCACCGTGGCAAACACGCCCGACTCCATCAAATCCGCAATGATCTGGAAGGGCCGCCGGTTCATTTTCTCCGCCAGATCCCGCACGATGATCGGCGGCTTCATCGTGATCACCGGCGCGTTGGCCGGCGCCACAATCACCGGCGCCCGCGGCGCCGCGGCCGGCCGCGGCGGCTCCGGTTTCCTGGCCGGTTTCTCCTTCTCTTTCTCCTTCTCCCGCTCCGGTTTGGGCGGCGGCGCGGCCTTGGCGGCCGGACGCCCAAAGCCCAGCTTCTTCAAATCCACAAAGCCCACCTTCTCGCCAATCTGGGGTTTGGGCGGCGGCGGCGGGGCAGGCGGGGGCGGCGGCGGCGCCGGAGGCTCCGCAGGAGCCGCCGGGGCGGGGGCGGCCGGCGCAGGCGGCGGAGCCGCCACCACCGGGGCCGCCGCAGGGGCCACGGCGAGGGAGGCCGGTTCGGCCGGAGCCGGGGCGGGCGGCGGAGTCTCCACCAGAGAAACCACGGTGGGAGGCGGAGCCTCCACGGGGGCCGGCGCCTCGGCCGGCGCCGCCTTGTCAGCGGGCGGCACAATCTCCGCCGGCACCGTTTCCGGAGCCGCCGGGGTGGCGGTGGTGGTTTCCGCCGGAGGCGTCACCACCATGGCCAGCACCGGCGCCGCCGGCGGGGCCGCTTCCACCATGGCTGGCGCCTCGGGCGCCGCCGGGGTTTCCACAGGCGCCGCGGCCGGCTCCACTGCCGCCTCGGCTTCGGCGGCGGAGGCTTCGGTGACTACTTTGATCTCTTCGAGCGGCGCGGGGGCCTCCCGGGGGGGTTCGGCGGGCGCGGCGGCCGGGGTCTCCGGATGGGGCAGGTGCTGTTCGAGATACTCGGCGGTGATCTTATCGAGGGTGCTGGCGGGCACCTTGGCCGTGGTGATGCCCAGCTCCTTGGCCTTGGCCAGGACAACCTTGCTTTCGAGGCCCAGTTTGCGGGCAATTTCGTAAATCCGAACAGGCATAATTTATTCCCAACCGCCGCCGCTGTCGTGGCGTTTTCATGCGCACACTGAAGCAAGGACAGTTGTCATCCGTCTCTTTTCCCTTAGGCGGCGGTGGTTTCGCCCAGTTTGATCTGCCGCCGGGCGGCTTCCTCGCGCGCGGCCTGCATGATCGCCGCCGCGTGCTCGCCCACCCGCTCCAGACTGGCAAGATACCCCTCGCCCGCCTGCAGCACATCTTCCAGGCTGGTCAACCCGCCGTGCACCAGCGCATCGGCCATCTCCCGGTTGATGCCCGGAATGGCCGCCAACGTCTCGATGGCTTGCGCCACCTTCTCGGCAAAACCGCCAACCGGCGCCACCGCCTCCGCCTCAATATCCACTTCCCAGCCGGTCAGGCGCGAGGTCAGCCGCGCGTTCTGCCCGCGCCGGCCGATCGCCAGGGAGAGCTGATCCTCGCTGACCCAGATTTTCACCCGCCGCCGGGCCTCGTCAATCTCAAATGATTTAATCCGGGCCGGACTCAGCGCGTTGGTGATCAAATTGCGGATGTTGGGATCCCACGGGATGATGTCCACCTTTTCATTGTTCAGCTCCCGCACAATGTTCCGCACCCGCGCCCCGCGCAGCCCCACACACGCCCCCACCGGATCCACCTTCGGATCCCGCGTGTACACGGCAATCTTGGTCCGGAAACCCGGCTCCCGCGCAATGGCCTTGATCTCGATGGTGCCGTCATTGATCTCCGACACCTCCCGCTTGAACAGCTTGATCACAAACTCCGGATCCGCCCGCGAGAGAATAATCTCCGGCCCCCGGGGCGTGTCCTGCACCGCCTTCAAATAGAACAACACGCGGTCATTGGGCTGGAAATCCTCATTGGGCACCCGTTCCCGGTTGGGCAGCACCGCCTCGCATTTGCCCAAATCCACATACACATCCGACCGCTCGAACCGGCGCACCACCCCGGTGATCAAGCCCCCCACCTGATCCTTAAACTCCTCATAGACCAGGCGCTTCTCATGCCGCCGCAAAAGCTGCGTCAGAATCTGCCGCGCGTGCTGGCTGGCGATCCGCCCAAAACCCGCCGGCGTCACCTCTATCTCGACCTCCTCCCCCAGTTGCGCGTCCGGTTTGACCCGCCGGGCGTCAAATAGGGAAATTTGGTCATGTTTGGATACCACCTTCTGGACCACCACCAGACGAGCAAACGCCTTGATCTCCCCGCTCTTGGGGTCAATCGTGCAACGCAGTTCCCGGGCGGGGCCTACCGCCCGTTTCGCGGACGCCAGCAGGGAATCGTTGAGGATCTTGATCAATTCCTCACGCGAAATCCCCTTCTCGCGTTCCCAGTACTCTAATACGGATAAGATTTCGGCGTTCATAACCCATCCAGTGCTCCGTTCCCCGTGGGGAACAAAAAAGTCGGACGAAGTTGCCTTCCCGACTTTTCTCATGCCGGCTCGACGCCGGCCCGTTTTGCAATGTCAGCGTATAATTAACACCCCTGCTCCTTTAACGTCAAGCGCTTTTTTCCGATGCCAACAGCCCGGGCGGCCCCCGGCCCCACCGTGCCGCCTCCTCACCCGTCTCCGCTGAACCTTCCGCCCCTCTGACATTCAGAAAATGCCTGGCCCCAGTTTAAGTTTTACATCCGCGCCGCCGCCCGCATAATCCTGCACCATGAAATCCGCATCCCCGGGACTCTCGCGGCGCCAGTTTCTCCGGCGGCAACTGGCCCTGACCGGCGCCTGTCTCACCGCCCCCCTCTGTCTCCCCGCTCCCGTGCTGGGCCGCGGCGGCGCGCTGCCCCCCAGTGAGCGGGTGGCCATGGGCTTTATCGGTGTCGGCGGCCAGGGCGCCGGGCATTTGCTGGGCGGCGCGTGGACGTATCTGGCCGGCGGTTACACCGCCCGCAAGGATGTGCAGGTGCTCGCCGTCTGCGATGTGTGGCGGGACCGCCGCGAGCGCGCCCGAGACCGCGTGAATCAACATTACCAACAAACCTATGGCCAGACCGGCTACCGCCCCTGCGAAGCGTATGCCGACTTCCGCAACGTGCTGGACCGCGCCGACATTGACGCCGTGCTGATTGCCTCCCCGGCCCACTGGCACGCCGTCATGTCCGTCATGGCCGCCCAGGCGGGCAAGGACATTTACTGCGAAAAACCCACCGCCTGCACCGTCCGCGAAAGCCAGGCCGTGCTCCAGGCCGTGCGCCGCTACGGGCGCGTCTATCAGGCCGGCACCCAGCAGCGCAGCGAGTACAACGGCTATTTCCGCCGCGCCTGCGAGTACGTCCGCAGCGGGCGCCTCGGCCAGCTCAAGGAAATCTACGCCTACCGCGACGGCGGCGCCATCGCCTGGGGCGCCAAGTTCGGCCCCCCCAAACCCGTCCCCGAAACGCTGGACTGGGATTTGTACCTCGGCCCCGCCCCCTGGGCGCCCTACGACGGCAACACCGGCGCCCATCGTTACGACATCGGCGAGTTGAACTGGGGGCAGCATCACTACGACATCGTGCAATGGGCCGCCGGCATGGATGACTCCGGCCCGGTGGACCTCTTCATGGACGAAGGCCGCACCTCCTACCGCTACGCCAACGGCGTCGTCGTCCACGGCCGGCCCTACCCCGGCGAGCGCGTCGGCCACGATGGCGGCTGCTGCTTCGTGGGCACCCATGGCCGCCTGGCCGTGGACCGCGGCAATCTGGTGAGCTACCCCGAGGACATCATCCGCGAGCCGTTGCGCCCCAACGAAGTCCACCTCTATTATAGTGACAGCCACTCCGGCAATTTCCTGGAATGCGTCAAATCCCGGAAAAAAACCATCTGCGACGCCGACATCGCCCACCGCGCCGCCAGCGCCCTGCTGCTGGGCGGCATTGAGAAGATATTGCAACGTCCCCTCAAATGGGATCCCCATGCCGAGCTGTTTGTCGGCGATGACGAAGCCAACCGCCTCCTCTCCATCGCCCAACGCCCGCCGTGGCAGGTTTAAGTTTTTCCCTCCGCCAACCCATGCATCCCTTCCCTCCCCGATCTCCCATGAAAACCCCATTGCCGCCCCTGCTCGCGCTCCTGGGCCTGCTGGCTTGCCTGCCGGGGACCGCCCCCGCGGCCCCCGCCACCAATGAAGCCCAGCTCATTGCCGTGCTGCAAAGTGCCGCGCCGCCCGAGCAAAAAGACGCCGCCTGCGCGCAGCTCAAGCGCATCGGCACCGCCGCCGCCGTGCCGGCCCTGGCCCGCCTGCTGCTGGACCCCCAGCTTTCCCATTCGGCCCGCTATGCCCTGGAATCCCTGCCCGGCCCCCAGGCCACTGCCGCCCTGGTGGCCGCCCTGGCGGATACCCGCGATGACTTGAAAGCCGGCGTGCTCCAATCGCTTGGTGAACGGCCTGACATGCCCATCGCCCCCGTGGCCCGTTTCCTCAACAATGGCAACCCGGACATCGTCATTGCCGCCGCCCGCGCGCTCGGCAGGCGCGGCGGCGCCGAGGCCCTCAAACTCCTGCAGCCCTTGCTGGACAAAACCACCGGCCCCGTGCGCACCGCCGTTGTGGACGGCCTGCTCCTGGCCGCAGAAGCCACGGCCTATGGGCCTGACCCCGCCGCGGCCCTCAAAGTTTACCAACGCCTGACGGCGGCCCAGGAACCTCCCGCCGTCCGCCAGGCCGCCTGGTGCGGCCTGCTCCGGGCGGATAAGAAACGCCGCCTCACCCTCCTGCGCGAGGGATTGTTGGGCGCCGATGCTGTTCAGCAACGCGCCGCGCTCCAGGTGGCGCCGGAGCTGACGGCGCCCGAAATTACCCAGGAATTGTCCCGCCTCCTGCCTCAACTGCCGCCACCGGTGCAGGCCGCCGTCATCGAGATTCTGCGCCGTCATGGCTCGCGCCAGGCCGTGCCCGCCCTCGTGGCGGCCCTGCAAAGCCCCGAGAGTTACGTGCGCATCGCCGCCCTCGACGCCCTGGCCGAGCTGGGCCAGGCCGCCCAGGCCCCCGCCATGTTGCAGGCGGCCACCGCCACCGACCCCCAGGAGCAAAAGGCCGCCCGCCGGGCCCTGGCGCGGCTGCGCGAGCCGCTGGCCGATGCCCTGTTGCAACTGCTTCCCACTGCCGCCCCCGCCCTGCAAAACGAAATCATCCAGACCCTCGCCGCCCGCCAGGAAACCGCCGCCGTGCCCCAGCTCCTCCAACTGGCCCGCACCGGCCCGGACCACGCCCGCGCCGCCGCCGTGCGCGCCGTGGGACAACTGGCCCAGCCCGCCCAGCTTGGCGCGCTGGTCCAGGCCCTGCAACAAGCCCCCGACGAAGCCCGGCGCCGCGCAGCCCAGGAGGCCCTTCTTGAGGCCTGCCGCCGCCTCCAATCCCGCCCGGATTTCTCCCCCGAGCCGCTGGTGGCCGGCCTGCAAGGCGAGCCGCCCGCCCGGGCGGCCTTGTATCCCGTGCTGGCCCAGCTCCGGCATGAACGCAGCCGCGCCGCCCTCCTGGCCGGCCGGCAGGACGCCGATCCCCAGGCCCGCCTGGCCGCCCTCCGGGCCTTGTGCGACGCGGTGGATCCCGCCGTGCTGCCCGCGCTCCTCGAGCTGGCCCGCTCCGCGCCGGAAAACACTGTCCGCGTGCTTGCCGTGCGCGGCGCCACCCGCCTGATCCATGAGGAAGGCGCCGGCGGCGCCACCGCGCAGCGGGCCGCCACCCTGCGCGAGCTGCTCGGGCTGGCCGGCCGCCCCGAGGAAAAACGGCTCATCCTGGGCCGCCTGGCAGCCGTGCCGGCCCTCGAATCCCTGGACTTGGCCGCCCAGCTCACCGCCGACGCCGCCCTGCAACAGGAAGCCGCCCAGGCCGTGTCCGAGCTGGCGGCCAGCCTCGGCGGGGCGCATCCCGGCCAGTGCACGCGCGCCCTGCAGACCGCCCTGAAAAACGTGAGCGATCCCGCCCGCCAGAAGGAACTGCAAACCCGCCTCCAACAAATCGAGGCCCTGGCCGATTATATCACCCTCTGGCAGTTGGCCGGCCCCTACCAACAAACCGGCAAATCATTCCAGGAATTGTTCGAGGTGGTCTTCCCGCCCGAAACCGCCCAGGCCGCCGGCATCGCCTGGCAACCGCTGCCCGCCGGCGCCGATCCCAAACGGCCCTACGTCATGGATGTGCTCAAGGCCCTCGGCGGCGAGCAACGCGTGGCCTATCTCCGCACCCAGGTGTTCTCCGAAAAGGAGCAGCCCGCCCGCCTCGAATTTGGCAGCGATGACGGCGTGAAAATCTGGCTCAACGGCCGCCAGGTGGCCGCCCTCAACGTGGCCCGTCCCCTGACCCCCGGCTCGGACAAGGCCGACCTCACCCTCCAGGCCGGGTGGAATACGCTGCTCATCAAACTGACCCAGAACAATTTGGGCTGGGAATTTTGCGCCCGGCTCGTCAAGCCGGATGGCACCCGCCTCACCGGCTTGAAATACCGGCTGCCGGAATAATTCCCTCCTCCACAGGGCCGCCCGCCCGCGCGCAGAGGGGGCGCCAAGTCCGGGCTTGACCGCAGCAGGCGGTCTGTTTCTGCTTGAGCCTATGCAATCCATACGCGCCGTGCTTCGTACCGGAATGTTGGCTGTTCTCGCCCTGCTGGGAGCCGTTGGCCTGGGGGCCGCGCCCGCCGCCACGCCGTTCATTGCCCTGGCCGACGGCCGGGGCGGCATCAGCATCAGCCATCAGGGAGCCGATTTCCTCCGCCTGGGCCTCGCCGCCTGGGGGCCGAATTGGGCCTGGACCGGCATCAACGGCAGCACCAAGGCGGAAAACCGCACCGCCGCCGGCACCTTCACCTGCACCATCGGCCAGGCCAGATTGACGCTCCAACTGGCCGCCCGCCAGACCCAGCCCAACACCCTGCAAATCACCTATGCTTTGAGCGCCGATCGCGATACCGCCCTCACGCTTTTCATTGCCGAAGTGGCCCCCGCCGCCGCCTTCAAGGGCGGCCAGCTCGTGGCCGAGACCGCCGGCAAATCCCGCACCCTGAACCTGCCCCTGCCCCTGGGGCCGGTGGGCGACGCCGTGAGCGCCCTGCGCTTCCGCACCCCCGCCGGCGCCGAAGCCCTCCTGCGTTTGGAGCCGCCCATTGAAGTCGCCGCCGACGGCGCCGCGCGCATCGTGCTGGCCAAAGAACGCCTTGCCGCCGGCAACGCGCGGGAGCTGAACCTCACCCTCACGCTGCCCGGGCCGGTCACCTGGTATGCCAGCGCGGAGGAAATCCCCGACACCGACAACATGGCCGCCTGGTACCCGTGGCGCGGCACCGGCATGGCCACCAATTCCGTGCTGGACATGAGCGCGTGGCTCGACAAGCCGGCCGGCCGCCACGGGCGGATTGTGCGCCGCGAGCATCAGCTCCTTTACCAGGGCCAGCCCATCAAACTGTGGGGCCTTAACCTCTGTTACAACGCCTGCGCCCCCGACAAGGCGCTGGCCGAAAAACGCGCCGCCCTCTATCCCCGCTACGGCATCAACAGCGTCCGCCTGCACAAATTCGCCGACGGCACCGGCTGGGCCGGCATCCAGGCCGAGGACAGCGCGGCCGAATACGATCCCGCCGGCCTGGACCGCATGGATTACCAGATCGCCAAATTCAAGGAAGCCGGCATCTACGTCAAACTCAGCGCCCACTTCGGCACCCTCAAAATGGGCCCGGCCGATCGCCGGGACGTGCCGTTCATGGACGAGTTTGGGCAGCTCCAGGGCCGCGGCGGGCGTCTCAGCGCCCCGCACAGCGCCTTCTTTTACTCCCCGGAGCTGCAGAACCTCCACATCCGCCAGATCGTCAATCTCCTCCGCCATACCAACGCCTACACCGGCCTCGCCTACGCCAAAGATCCGGCCGTCTGGGCCGTCGAAATCATCAATGAACAAAGCATTTTCTTCTACACCTCCATGCAGCCGCTCCAAAAAAGCGCCACCTTGCGCCGCCAGGTGGGCGAGCGGTTCTCCGACTGGCTGCGCAAAAAATATGGCAGCCACGCCGGCCTCCTCAAAGCCTGGGGGGAGCGGGCCCTCGATGGCTTCCAAAATGACGGCTTCCCCGCCGGCGAGCATCTGGACAAACGCAACCTCCTCCCCCTGGGCAATCCGTGGTATTGGGACCCCGCCCAGTTGAACGGCAGCCAGGCTTTCCGCCGCCAGCGCCTGCTCGACACCCTGGAATTCCTCTACACCCTGCAAAACGAAGCCTATGATCGCTTCGTGGCCGCCGTCCGCGCCGCCGGTTTCGACGGCGAAATCCTGGGCAGCAACTGGCAGGCCGGCCGCGCCTTCAGCCACTATGCCAATCTCCACACCGACTACCGCGTGGGCCTGATTGACCGCCACAACTACTTCGGCGGCGGCAGCGGCCGCACCTTTGGCGCCGGCTCCATGCTGGCGCGTCCCGGCTCGGGCATGCTGAGCAGCGGCCTGCAACAGGTGGCTGACCGCCCCTTCATGCTTTCCGAGTGGATTCACGTCTTCCCCAACGAGTGGGGCGTGGAAGGCCCCGCCCTCCTCGGCGCCTACGGCATGGGCCTCCAGGGGTGGGACGCCTCCTACATGTTCCAGAACGGCGACCAGGCCACCTTCAGCCGCCAGTTGGGCGGCAGCGAATGGGACGTCATGGCCCCGCAAATCCTGGGCGTTTTCCCCGCCGTGGCCCGCCAGGTGCTGCGCGGCGACGTGCAGGAGGCGCCGCCCCTGGCCGTCCGCCATGTCCACCTCCCCTCCCTCTTCCAGGGCAAACTGGGCTTCGAAGATTCCGTGGCGCAGGGCTATGATGACAAGGAGCTTGACAGCGCCCAGGTGCCCGCCGGCGCGCTGGCCGTGGCCCGCTGCGTGGTGCAGTTCACCCCCCAATGGCGCGACACCCCCGTGTTTGACCTCAAACCCCACCTCCAAAATGATTTCCTCGTCTCCACCACCCGCCAGCTCCGCTGGAAGCCGGGCAACCAGCCCACCAGCGGCTTCTTTCTCATGGACACCCCCGGCACCAAGGCCGTGGTGGGCTTCGCCGCCGGGCAGCCGGCGCGCCTGGGCGAGGTGACCCTCACGCCGCAATCCAGATTTGCGGCCCTCTATGTCACCGCCGTGGAGCGCAACGCCACCCTGGCCAATGCCCGCCGCGTGCTGGTGGTGGCCCTGGCCCGCGCCCGCAACACCGGCATGAAGTTCAGCCCCGCGGGCAACGAATTGCTTCACAAGGGCGCCGCCCCCATCCTCATGGAGCCGGTCCGCGCTGAGCTGCAATGGAGCGGCCGCCCCATCCAGCGCGTGCATGTGCTCGACCATAACGGCGTGCGCACCGGCCAGACCCTGCCCGTCCAAAACAACCGCGTCATCCTGAACGGCGAAGCCGAACACACACCCTACTACGAAATCGAGTTCTGACGCCCCCGCCCGCAGCCCCGTCCGCCGGCCGGACCGGCGCATGCCGGCCCTCGCTTGCATCGGCGGACTCCCGGGGCTTTATTGGGGGGATGAAAAGTGTCGCAGTCATTGGCGCCTCGAACAACCGCCAAAAATTCGGCAACAAGGCGGTGCGCGCCTTCCGGCAACAGGGTTACACGGTGTATCCCGTCAACCCCCACGAGCCCACCATCGAGGGCCTGCGCGCCTACCCCACCCTCGGGGAGGTGCCGGTGCGGCCGGAGATTATTTCTGTTTATGTCCCGCCGCCCGTTTTGTTAAAATTGCTGCCTGACATCGCCGCCAAGGGCTGCGACGAGCTGTGGCTTAATCCGGGCACCGAGTCGGACGAAGTGCTTGCCGAGGCCGCGCGCTTGAAACTCAACGTGGTGCAGGCCTGCAGCATCCTGGCGGTGGGCATGTCGCCGGAAAGCATGTGATGCCCGGCCAACCGCCGGCCTTCATGACCGTCACCGCCCCGCAAAACATCGAAGTGCTCGGGGTGCCCTACGAATGGCGATCGCTGGGCGCCGCGGGCGATCTTTTTCTCACCGAGCTGGGCCGCCCGTGGGCGGCGCATTTGCAGCCGGAAAACTGGTTTGCCCATGAGTGGTTCATCACCCACCGCCAGCGGCTCCTGGGCACCAGCACCATCTGCCGCGTGGTCACCCGCCCCGTGGCGGGCAAATCCCTGCAGGTGGTGGTGCGCTACAACCGCTTCGGCACGCGCGTGCCCCTGGATACGGATGTCTTGTGCGCCTACCCCAACGCGGACTTCAACAGCCCCTTTGAGGAGGTGGCCCATGTGCTGGCCCTGCGGGCGGCGCGGCCGGCCGGCGGCGGACGCCGCATCATCACCAAACGGCCCCTGGGCATTTTTTCACCGCCGCACCGGCTCGAGCCGTGGCAACTGGGGCGCAGCGAGGACAAAATCGCCGCCGTCCTCCAGCGTCATCCCGGCGCCCCGCTGGATCCCTGCCGCCAATACCTCCTGTTGTACGCCTGGATTCGCGGCCAGGATGCCGAGCAAGCCGCCGAGGCGCTGGGCTGGCCCATGCCCGAGCGGGTGCGGTTCTTTGAAGAGATTCTCGCGCTGGCCGCCGAGGAATTGCGCCGCTGCGGCTTTCAGATGCTTGACATTAAGCCGGCGCACTGCATATTGCGCGGGCGCGACAACGGGCAGGTATTGCGGGACCGCCAGGGCCGCCCGGTGTATGCGCTGGTGGACTACGAGCTGTTGCAGCCCATGCGGCCGGTGGGGGGGCTGCCGCGCTCCCAACAATAACGGAACTGGGACGGAGCCGCCAGGCGCTGGATGGCGCCCGGTGTCACCGCCCACCATGAACATCGAACCAGACCTGAAATAACATGAGTGCAACCAACCAACCCTCCCTCCCCTTCCCCATGCCCGCGGAGCTGGCCGAGGTGCTCAACGCCTGTCCCGGTTATGTGGTCGCCAGCTCAGTGGAGCAACTGGTGGACCTGGCTGCGCCGCCCCCGGGGCAGGACTGGCATGAAGTGGCCTACGATGTGCCCGGCAAGGGACGCATCGTCGAAGCCACGGTGTGCCGCGTGCGCAACGGCATCAGCGCCAACTATCCCGATCCCTACATGCGCCGGCGCGACCCCGATTGCATGGTGATCGGCGACAACAAGCCCACCAACAAACCCACCTTCCGCGAACGCTTCGGCAAGGATTTCGCCGGGCTGCGCCAGGAAACCTTTGCCTGGCTCAAAACCCAGAAGCTGGCCGTGTTTGCCTTCGTCGCCGGCCCGGAGGGCAAGGGGGTGGATGCCGTGGCCGTGGCCCCGGCCAACGCCGGCTTTTTCGCGCTCGGGCTGGCCCTGCTGCAGGGCATCCTGGATGTCTCCAAACTGGAGCGCCCCTTCGCGCCGCGCGCCGTCATCTACGTGGCGCCGCCCTTCCGGCACACCCACTTTGAAGGCCGGCAGGTGGTCGTGCACAACCGCCTGGAGCATCTGCATGAAATGTTCAGTTACAACCTCTATCCTGGTCCCAGCGCCAAGAAAGGGGTCTATGGCATGTTGCTGGCCCTCGGCGAACAGGAGGGCTGGGTGGCCGCCCATTGCTCCACCGTCCAGGTCATCACCCCTTACGACAACAAGATCACCATCATGCACGAGGGCGCCAGCGGCGGCGGCAAGAGCGAAATGCTCGAACACGTCCACCGCCAGCGCGACGGCACCCTCCTGCTCGGGCGCAATGTGCTCACCGGCGAGGACCGCCGCCTGGTCCTGCCCCGCGCCTGCGAATTGCGGCCCGTGACCGATGACATGGCCCTCTGCCATCCCAGCCTGCGCCATGAGCGCAACAAGGATAAACTGGCCCTCATGGACGCCGAGCAGGCCTGGTTCGTGCGCATCAACCACATCACCCGCTACGGCGTGGACCCCCACCTGGAGGAGCTGACCATTCACCCGCCCCGCCCGCTGCTCTTCCTCAACGTGGACGCCGTCCCCAACTCCACCGCCCTGATCTGGGAGCACATTCAGGACGCCCCCGGCGTCCCCTGCCCCAACCCCCGCGTCATTCTGCCGCGCTCCATCGTCCCGGGCATCGTCAACGGCCCGGTCACCGTGGACGTGCGCAGTTTCGGCGTGCGCACTCCACCCTGCACCCAGGAGAAACCCACCTACGGCATCTTCGGCCTCTTCCACATCCTGCCGCCCGCCCTGGCCTGGGTCTGGCGCCTGGTCGCCCCGCGCGGCCATGCCAACCCCAGCATCGTGGCCCAGGAAGGCATGAGCAGCGAGGGCGTCGGCTCCTACTGGCCTTTTGCCACCGGGCGCCGCGTGGACCAGGCCAACCTGCTCCTGCAGCAAATCCTGTCCTCGCCCAAGGTGCGCTACATCCTCGTCCCCAACCAGCACGTCGGCTGCTGGCAGGTGGGCTTCATGCCCCAGTGGATCGCCCGCGAATACCTCGCCCGCCGCGGCCACTTCCGCTTCAGCAAGGACCAGATCCGGCCCGCCCGCTGCCCGCTCGCCGGCTACGCCCTGACCTCGCTCGTCCTCGAAGGCCAAAGCATCGCCGCCATCTTCCTGCGCGTCGAAAAGCAAATCGAGGTCGGCCCGGAGGCGTACGACAAAGGCGCCGCCATGCTGCGGGAGTTCTTCCAGAAACAATGCCGCGAGTTCCTTGAGCCGGATCTGCACCCGCTCGGACGCCAGATCATCCAGTGCGTCCTCGACAACGGCTCCGTGGAAGACTACGAACGCCTCATCCCGCACGGCACCGTGGAAGAAGCCGAATAGTCCCGATCCTCACCGTGGCTGTCAACCGGCGCCGCGCCCCCGCGCGGCGCCGGCCCGTTTTAACACCCCGGCGAACTCGCGCCCGCCGCCGCTCCCCGGCATTGCGGCGCCGGCACCGGCCGGCTAATGTCCCTCTGTGCCAAATGCCGGTGCATCTGCCGAAATCGTCCGCGCCCGCGTCATGTTGCGGGGCGCGGTGCAGGGCGTGGGCTTCCGCCCCTTTGTGCACCGGCTGGCCACCACCCTGGGCCTGTGCGGGTGGGTCCACAACTCCCTCCAGGGCCTGACGGCCGAGGTGGAGGGTCCCGCCCCCGCCGTCCAGCAATTCCTCCTGCGGCTGGCCCCCGAATGTCCGCCCGCCGCGCGCATCCACAGTTGCGAAAGCGTGTTGCTGGCCCCCGCCGGCTACACCGGCTTTGAAATCCGCCCTTCCGACACGGCCGGCGAACCGCTTGCCCTGATCCTTCCGGACCTCGCCACCTGCGCCGAGTGCCGCCGCGAGTTGCTGGATCCGGCCAACCGCCGTTATCGTTATCCGTTCATCAACTGCACGCACTGCGGCCCGCGCTTCTCCATCATCGAGGACATGCCCTATGACCGGCCGCGCACCACCATGCGGCATTTCCGCATGTGCCCCGCCTGCCAGGCGGAATACGAGAATCCCGCCGACCGCCGTTTCCACGCGCAGCCCAATGCCTGCCCCGTGTGCGGCCCGGAGCTCGCCCTCTGGTCCCCCGCCGGCGCCGTCCTCGCCGAAAAAGAGGCGGCGCTCCAGCAGGCTGAAGCCGCCCTCCGCGCCGGTCAAATCCTGGCCCTTAAAGGACTGGGCGGCTTTCATCTGCTGGTGGATGCGCGCAACCCGGAGGCCGTGGCCCGGCTGCGCCAGCGCAAGCACCGCGAGGAAAAACCGCTGGCGCTCATGTTTCCCGCCCTCGCCCAGGTGGAGCAGCTTTGCGAGGTCCATCCCCTCGAGGCCCGCCTGCTCCAATCTGCGGAGGCCCCCATCGTCCTGCTGCGCCGCCGCGCCCGCGGAGAGGTGGCCGAGAATGTGGCTCCGGGCAATCCCTGGCTGGGCATCATGCTGCCCTACACGCCCCTCCATCATCTCCTCCTGGCCGATCTCCAATTCCCCCTCGTCGCCACCAGCGGCAATCTCTCGGATGAACCGATTTGCACGGATGAGCACGAGGCCCTGCGCCGCCTGGCGGGCCTGGCCGATCTCTTCCTCGTCCACAACCGGCCCATCGCCCGGCATGTGGACGATTCGATTGTCCGCGTCATGCTCGGCCGCGAGCTGGTCCTGCGCCGCGCCCGGGGTTATGCGCCGCTGCCGATGACTCTGCGCACCCCTCTGCCGCCGCTGCTGGCCTTCGGCGCTCATTTGAAAACCACCGTGGCCGTGGCCGCCGGCCGCCACGTGTTTCTGAGCCAGCACCTGGGCGACCTCGAAACCGCCGAGGCCCGCGCCGCCTACCAGCGGGCCGTGGCCGACCTGCCGCGCCTGCTGCGCCAGCCGCCTCAACTGGCCGTGTGCGATCTGCACCCGGATTACGTCTCCACCCAACTGGCCCGCCAGTCCGGCCTCCCGTGCCGGGCGGTTCAGCACCATGTGGCCCACGTCGCCGCCTGTGTCGCCGAAAATGAAGTGGAGGCCCCCGTGCTCGGCGTCTCCTGGGACGGCACCGGCTACGGCCCGGATCAAACCATTTGGGGCGGCGAGTTCATTCATCTCCACGCCGGCCGGTGGCGGCGTGTGGGACACCTGCGCCCCTTCCCCCTGCCGGGCGGCGAGGCCGCCGTGCGCGAACCCCGCCGCGCCGCCCTAGGCGTGCTCTTTGCCCTGTGGGGCGATGCGGTGTTTGAGCGGGCCGCGGATCCCCTGCGCGCCGCCTTTCAACCCGCGGAATGGCCCGTGCTGCGCGCCATGCTCGCCCGCGGCCTCAACTGCCCCCGCACCACCAGTGCCGGCCGCCTGTTTGACGCCGTGGCCGCGCTGATCGGCCTGCGCCAGCGCGCGCATTTCGAGGGCCAGGCCGCCATGGAGCTGGAATGGGCCGCCGCGCCCTGGACCGGCCAGGCCGCCTATCCCCTGGCCCTGCACGAAGAGGATGGTCTGCTGCTGGCGGACTGGGGGCCGATGGTGGAGGCCATCTTGCAGGCCGTGCGCGCGGGATTGCCAACCGCCCAAATCGCAGGCACATTTCATCAGTCGCTGGTGAATCTCATCGTGGCCGTGGCGCAGCGCGCCGGCCTGGAGCACGTGGCGCTCACCGGCGGCTGTTTCCAGAACCAGCGCCTCACCGAAGGCGCGGTTCAGGCGTTGCGGGCCGCGGGCTTCCGCCCCCTGTGGCATCAGCGCGTGCCGCCCAATGACGGCGGGCTGGCGCTGGGCCAGGCGGTCCTGGGCGCGCAAACTGAAAATCAATGACCTATGTGTCTGGCGGTGCCAGGTAAAATTGTCAGCGTGGCCGAGTCCGATACCGGCGCGCGCATGGGCAAAGTGGACTTCGGCGGCATTGCCCGGGAAGTCAGCCTCGACTTCGTGCCCGAGGCCGGCGTGGGCGATTACGTCATCGTCCATGTCGGCTTCGCCCTGAGCAAGGTGGATCCCGAAGAAGCCCGGCAGGTTTTCGAGTATCTCCAACAAATGGGCGAGCTGGCCGAGCTGCACGAAACGCCGCCGCCGCCCTCCTCCTCTTCCACCGGCGGGCCTTGATATGCGTTTCATGGATGAATACCGCGATGCCGCCGCGGTGCAGCAATTCGCCCGCGCCCTGGCCGCCCTGGTCACCCGCCCCTGGACCCTCATGGAGGTCTGCGGCGGCCAGACCCATGCCATCATCAAGTTTGGTGTGGATGAACTGCTGCCCCGGCAGATCACCCTCGTGCATGGCCCCGGCTGTCCCGTCTGCGTCACGCCCGTCGAGATCATTGATCAGGCCATCGCCATCGCCGCCCAGCCCGGCGTCATCTTCTGCTCCTTTGGCGACATGCTCCGCGTCCCCGGCACCCGGAAGGATTTGTTCTCCGTCAAGGCCGAGGGCGCCGACGTCCGCATGGTGTATTCGCCCCTGGACGCCGTCAAACTGGCCCGGGCGCATCCGGAGCGGCAGGTGGTGTTCTTTGCCGTGGGCTTCGAAACCACCGCTCCGGCCAACGCCATGGCCGTGGCCCAGGCCCGCCGCCTGGGCCTCAAGAACTTTTCCGTGCTCGTCTCCCATGTGCTCGTGCCCCCGGCCATGGAGGCCATCCTGGCCTCGCCCAACAACCGCGTGCAGGGATTTCTGGCCGCGGGCCACGTGTGCGCAGTGATGGGCTACCATGAATATCCCCCGCTGGCCGCCCGCTACCGTGTGCCCATTGTCGTCACCGGCTTCGAGCCGCTGGACATCATGCAGGGCATCTTCATGTGCGTGAAACAGCTCGAGGAGGGCCGCCACGAGGTGGAGAATCAATACGCCCGCTCCGTGCGCTACGAAGGCAACCGCCCCGCCCAGCAGTTGATGCAGGAGGTCTTTGAGGTCATCCCCCGCCAGTGGCGCGGCATCGGCCTCATCCCCCGCAGCGGGCTGGGCTTGCGGCCGGCTTATCAGGAGTTTGACGCCGCCCGGCGCTTCCAGGTGGATCAGCTCACCGCCGCCGAAGCGCCCGAATGCATCAGCGGCCTCGTCCTGCAGGGCGTGAAGAAACCCTCCGAATGTCCCGCCTTCGGCACGCGCTGCACGCCGGAACATCCGCTGGGCGCCACCATGGTTTCCAGCGAAGGCGCCTGCGCGGCGTATTACCGTTACCGCCGTCCCGCCCGGCCCCCCGCGGCGGCGGCTTCCTGAACCCCCATGAGCGCGCCCCTGGATTTCTCCCCCCAATGCCCCCTCCCCCTGACCCAGTATCCCCACGTGCTCCTGGCGCATGGCGGCGGCGGGCGGCTCTCCCACCAGCTCATCGAGTCCCTTTTCCTGCCCGCCTTTCGCAACCCCGCCCTCGAGGCGCGCCATGACGGCGCCGTCCTGGAAATCGGCGGCCTGCGGCTGGCCTTCTCCACCGATTCCTACGTCGTCCGCCCCATGTTCTTTCCCGGGGGCGACATCGGCTCGCTGGCCGTCCACGGCACGGTGAATGACCTGGCCATGTGCGGCGCGCGCCCCTTGTACCTCAGCGTTGCCGCCATCCTCGAGGAAGGCGTGCCCATGGACACCCTGCGGCGCGTCGTTGCCTCCATGCAAACCGCCGCCGCCCGCGCCGGGGTGCAACTGGTCACCGGCGACACCAAGGTGGTGGATCGCGGCAAGGGGGACGGCATTTATCTGAACACCACCGGCCTGGGCCTCCTCGAGCACCCTCTGCGCATCGGCCCAGCCAGCGTCCGCCCCGGCGACGCCATCCTCCTCAACGGCGATATTGGCCGCCACGGCATGGCCATCATGGCCGTGCGCGAAGGCCTGGCCTTTGAAAGCGCCATCGAAAGCGACTCCGCCCCCCTGGCCGCGCTCGTTTTGGCGCTGCTCGAGGCCGGCATCGAAATCCATTGCCTGCGCGACCTGACCCGCGGCGGCCTGGCCAGCGCCCTCATTGAAATCGCCGAAGCCGCCCGGCTGGACATGCTCATCGAGGAGGCGGCCATCCCCGTCCGCGAAGATGTGCGCGCCGCCTGCGAAATCCTTGGGTTGGATCCCCTCTACGTCGCCAACGAAGGGCGTCTCGCCGTCTTGGTGCCGGAGGCGCAGGCCGAGCAGGCCCTGGCCCTCATGCGCGCCCAGCCCCACGGCGAGGGCAGTTGCCGCATCGGCCGCGTGCAGGCCGCCGGCGAGGGCCTCCTGCAGCTCCGCAGCCGCATCGGCGCCCTGCGCATTGTGGACATGCTCTCCGGCGAGCAACTGCCCCGCATTTGCTGAACCCGCCGTCCCTCCCGCAAAACACGCCTGCCTTCCCCTTCGCATTTCTCACTTTGCCTTTTGCCTTTCCCCTCCTCGTTCTCCCCGGCAAGGTTCGCATTGAATCGGGGCGCTGGCTGGCGCATAATCCGCGGCCATGTCACCACACTCCATGATCTCTCGCTGCATCCCCGCCAGCCTGTGGGTGCTGGCGGCCTTCTGGCTGAGCGGCCACCTCGCCGCCAGCGCCATCGAGCGCCTCAATTTGGCGGGCACCTGGCGGTTTGAACTGGACCGGCAGGACCAGGGCACCAACGCAGGCTGGCACCGCCGCACGCTGCAACAGAAACTGCGCCTGCCCGGCTCCCTGCAGGAGCAGGGTTTTGGCGATCCGGTCACGGTGGACACCCGCTGGACGGGCGACATCGTGGACCGCTCCTGGTTTCATGATCCCCGCTATGCCCCCTACCGCCAGCCGGGCCACATCAAGGTGCCCTTCTGGCTCCAACCGGAGCGGCATTACGTGGGCGTGGCCTGGTATCAGCGCGACATCGAAATCCCGCCCGCCTGGGCCGGCAAGCGCGTCGTCCTGCATCTGGAACGCGCCCACTGGGAAACCACCGTTTGGGTGGATGACCGCCGCATCGGCTCCTGCAACAGCCTGGGCACGCCCCACGAGTACGACCTGGGCACGGCCCTCACCCCGGGCAAACACCGCCTGACGGTGCGGGTGGACAACCGCGTCCACATCCAGGTGGGCGTCAACGCCCACAGTGTTTCCGATCACACCCAGGGCAATTGGAACGGCATCGTGGGCGCCCTGGAATTGCGCGCCACTGCGCCGGTCTGGGTGGATGACGTGCAGGTCTATCCCGATGTCGCCCGGCGCTGTGTCACCATCAAAACCCGCCTGGGCAACCTCACCGGCCGCCCCGGCAGCGGCCTGCTCACTTTCGCGGCCCAAAGCTACAACAGCCCCCGCTCCCACCGCCCGCCCCCGCAAACCGTGCCCGTTTCCTGGACGCCGGAAGGGGCCGTGGTGGAGTGCGAATACCCGCTGGGCCCGGAGGCGCTGTTGTGGGATGAGTTTGCGCCCGCCCTCTACCGGCTCACCGCCACTCTGGAAACCGCGGCGGCGCCGCGCGCGGCGGCCGACAGCCGCACCGTTTCCTTTGGCCTGCGCGAAGTGCGGCGCCAGGGCACGCAAATCGCCCTCAACGGCCGCAAACTGTTTCTGCGCGGCACGCTCGAGTGCAACATCTTTCCCCTGACCGGCTATCCCCCCACGGACGTGGAGGCCTGGAAACGCATCATTCGCATCTGCCAGGCGCACGGCTTGAATCACATCCGCTTTCATTCCCACACCCCGCCGGCGGCGGCCTTTCAGGCGGCGGATGAGCTGGGCTTCTTGTACTACGTGGAGGCCGGCTCCTGGGCCAACCAGGGCAGCAGCGTGGGCGATGGCCGCAACGTGGACGCCTGGCTGCATGAGGAGGCGGCCCGCATCTTTCGCGCCCTGGGCAATCATCCCTCGTTCATCATGTTCTCCTACGGCAACGAACCGGCCGGTAAAAATCAACAACGCTGGCTGGGCGAGTTCATCCGTTATTGCAAAAGCCTGGACTCGCGCCGCTTGTACACCAGCGGCGCCGGCTGGCCCATGATCCCGGAAAATGATTTTCATGTGGTGCCCGAGCCGCGCATTCACGCCTGGGGCGGCGGCCTCAACTCGCGCATCAACGCCCGCCCGCCGGAAACGGTCACCGATTACCGCGATTTCATCGCCCGCGCCTCGGCGCCGGTTGTCAGCCATGAGATCGGGCAGTGGTGTGTGTTTCCCAACTTTGCGGAGATGTCCAAATACAAGGGCTGGCTGAAGCCCAAAAACTTCGAGATTTTCCGCGATTTCCTCGTCCAGAACGGCCTGGGCGACAAGGCCCGCGCCTTCCTGCTCGCCTCCGGCAAGCTGCAGGCGCTCTGTTACAAGGAGGAGATTGAGTCGGCCCTGCGCACGCCCGGCATGGCGGGATTTGAGCTGCTGGATTTGCATGATTTCCCCGGCCAGGGCACCGCCCTGGTGGGCGTGCTGGACCCGTTCTGGGAAAGCAAGGGTTACATCACCGCCGCCGAGTATCGCCGGTTCTCCGGCCCGGTGGTGCCCATCGCCCGGCTGCCCAAACGCATTTTCACCACCGCCGACACGCTTCAGGCGCAACTGGAACTGGCCTGGTTTGCGCCGCAGGATTTGCCCCAGGGCGTCCTGCGCTGGACGTTGCGCCACAACCGCCGCGCGCTGGCCACCGGCAAACTCTTCACCGGCCCCCTTCCCACCGGCATCTGCAGCCCGGTGGGCACGATCCAGGTGCCGCTCCAGGGAATGCCCGCCCCGGCCAAACTCAATCTTGAGCTGGCCGTGGAAGGCACCCCGTACGCCAACGACTGGGATCTCTGGGTGTACCCCGCCCAGGTCAACACCGCCCCGCCGCCGGACATTCACTGGGCCACCGAGCTGGACGCCGCCACCCTGGCCGTGCTGGAGCGCGGCGGCAAGGTGTTGTTCAACCCCCCGCCCCAGACCATCCGCGGCGACGCCCTCGGCCGGGTCCAGATTGGCTTTTCCAGCATCTTTTGGAATACGGCCTGGACACGCCGCCAGGCGCCCCACACCCTGGGCATTTATTGCGATCCCAAACATCCGGCCCTGGCCCAATTCCCCACCGAATACCATTCCAACTGGCAATGGTGGGAGCTGGTCTCGCGGGCGCATCCATTCATTTTGACGGGCACGCCGCCCGAGTTCCGCCCGGTGGTGCATGCCATTGACGACTGGTTCACCTCGCGCAAACTCGGGCTGATCATCGAAGCCCAGGTGGGCCGGGGCCGCCTGCTGGCCTGCGCCATGGATTTAAGCACGGATTTGGCGCAGCGCCCCGTGGCCCGCCAGCTCCGGCGCAGCCTGCTCGATTACATGGCCGGCCCCCATTTCAAGCCCGCGCACCGCTGGACGCCCGCGCAGGTGCAGGCGCTGCTGGCGCCGCCCTCCCTCATGCAAAAGCTCGGCGCCCGGGTGCTCCGGGCCAGCAGTGAACATCCGGACCATCCCGCCCGCCATGTGGTGGACGATGACCCCAACACGCTGTGGCATACCCCCTGGGGCGAGGGCGCGCCCGGTTTCCCCCATTCCCTGGTGCTCGAGTTCAAACAACCCGCCAGCCTGCGCGGCGTCACCCTCACCCCGCGCCAGGACAACAATAAAAACGGCTGGATCCGCGAATTCGCCCTTTACGTGAGCGCCGACGGCCAGCAATGGGGCCTGCCCATCCTGCGCGCCGAATTGCCCGCCTCGGCCAGCCCCAAGGAGCTGCAGTTTCCGCAGACGGCCCATGGCCGTTTTCTCAAACTCGAGATCCTGAGCGGTTTTGACCGGCAGCCGTTTGCCTCCCTGGCCGAACTTACCGTCTGGTAGGTACGCCCGGCGCCGGACGGCCCGCCCCGCATCTTTTTTTTCCAGAAAACCGTTGCGTTTGTAACCTCCGGGGGGTACAAGCCCGTCTTTATTTTTGCATGGGTTGCAGGCAGGGGTATAGCGTCCCAGAGGACGGGTGTTCATCAAAGCCGACGGTCAACGGGTTTCTTTTTCGGCGGGGAGGGGGACTTCTTGGTTGGGGTCCGAAAAATGATGGGACCCGCCTGCAGCCGCCAGCAGGGAGGCTTTTATGAAAATCAAAGGGCGCCCACCCGCGGCCCGTCCCGCCCGACAAAACGGCGCGGTGCGGCAGCGGCACTTGTTGCACACTCTCCTGTGGGTGCTGGCCGGGGTGCTCATCACCCTGGCGGCCCAATATGTGGGGCGCTCCTTGTGGCCCCCCCCTCCCGGCGGCCTGGACCCGGCGAAACTCGAGGCCCTGGAGGAATCGGCCACCAACCGCTGGGGCATCCTGGAAACCGTGCCCATCTGGCTGGAGCGGCCGGTGGAGTATTTTGAATATGACCCGCCGCCGCCCGCCACCAACACCTGGTTTTTCGCCGGCTACACCCCGGCGCGGCTGCAGGAGTTCTTTCGGAGCTGCAATCTGCCGGCGGCCCTGGAGGCCAGTCTGTTAGACACCAACCGCTGGCAGATCACGCCCGCGGGCGTCTTCCTCGAGCCGGCGCTCGAAGTCATCCGCGACCTGCCCCCCGAACCCCGCGCCCGCATTTATGCCGTGCTGGCCGAACACGAGTTCAACGTGCCCTACTGTTATCCCTTTGCCGTGCGGGCCGAGTTTGACGAATGGTTCGCGCATCACAATCTCTCGGACAACGCCGTGCGCATCCTCGAGCGCATGATGTACCAAAAAGACGGTTTGTTGTGTTTTGCCGACCGGCAGGCGCTGGCCCGGTTATTCACTGCCGAGGATTACCTGCAGGCCAGCCGCACCATTGCCCGCGTGCGCACGCTGATGGTGAATCTGCGCGTCACCCCCCGCAGTGATGTGGACGAACTGATGCACTACTGGGGCCTGCCCAATCGCATGGTGCAGGCGCGCCCCCTGCTCGAATCCCTCAAGCGCCTCCCCCAGGGCGGCAGCGTGAATGTGGCCTGGTTTTTTCCGCCCGTGCCGCGCCTGTTGCTCTATTCCTACCCGCATCCCACCAACACCATCGCCGGACGCTGGCCCGATTGTTTCTGGTCCTCCTACAACTTCCTCAAGGACCAGCCCGACGATCGTTTCATTGATTCACGCTTCCAGGAGCAGGCGTTGCGCAAGGAATATCGCATGGTGCCCCAGGCGGATTTGTTCGGAGATCTGATTTTGCTCTACGAGCCGATGGGGCCGGACATCCGCACCGTGCACATGTGCGTGTATGTGGCTGATGACATTGTGTTCACCAAAAACGGCTATGCCCCGCGCGAGCCGTGGGTGCTCATGCGGCTGCAGGACATGATGGTGTATTACTCGCCCAAAAAGCCGCTCTCGCGCCTGGTTTTCCGGCACCACAGCCGCATGCCGCAGAAGTCCGCCCCGGCCGCTCCGGCCGCCCCGGGGGCTACACCAGGCGCGCCAGTTTTGCCAAAGCGCGGGTGACCCCCAGCGCCGGCCAGGTTTCCTCGTAATACCAGAACTGACCCCATTGCAACCCCAGCGGCGCCGGCGTGGTCCAGTTGCCGCCCTCAAGGTGTTGCACCAGCCAGTTGGCCCCCCACGCCAGCGCGTTGCGCACCTGCTCCCGCGTCTCCAGCAGCAGCGGTCCCGGCTGCTGCAGCGCCTCCGCCAGCGCCTCCAGCGCCAGGGCGGTCTCCTCCACCGACGGCGGCCCGCCGTGGCCCCCGCCCCAACTGCCGTCGGTGTTTTGATGCTTCACCAGCCACAACACCCCGCTGTTGAGCGGTTCCACCAGCTCGAAATAAGACCGGGCCACCAGCTCCGGCAGCGCCAGCAGCACCCCCGCAGTGCCCATCGTCAGGTTCTCCTCCGTATGCGCGTACTGGTTGCCATAATGCCGCGAGCGCCACGCGCCATCCTGCCGCTGCTCATCCATGAGGAAGCGGATGGCATGATGCACCGCCGCCTGCACGCGATGTTGCTGATCGGGGGGCAGCACATGCAGCCACGCCAGCCACGCCCGCAACGCCAGCGCCGTCTCCTCCGCGCCACTGTCCTCCAGCGCCGGCTGGCGCCAGCCCCGCCGCCGGGGCGGCAGGCCGCCATCGCGATTCTGCACGTTCAACAGCCAGGCCACCCCGCCCAGCACAGCCTGAATCACCTCCGGCCCCGGATCCCCCAGCGAACGCAGGGCCAGCAGGGCCTCCGCCGTGGCCGGCGTCTCCGCCCACGCCCCGGGATGGGCACTGGCCGGCCAGCCGGCCGCCGCCGGGCGCAGGCCCTCCGCCCCCTGCCGCTGCTGCTGGCTCAGCAGCCAGCGGCGCAGGGCATTGAGTTCATTCAACGCCGGCAGCCGGTGCGGACTCAACGCCGGCGCCGTGCATGCCTGCACCGCCTGCGCCGTCAGCCAGACATCCGGGCTGCTGAAGATCGGCCAGCTCCCGTCCGCCCGCGCCGCGGCCACCAGATAATCCACCCCCTTCTCGGTCACGGCATGGCGGCCGTAACCGGCGGCCAGCAGGCCGATGGTGGTTAATGCGGTCAACAGGGGCGAAGCCTGAAAACTGCCATCCTCCGCCTGCAGGGCCGTCAGCCGGTTGAGGGTGGAGGTGCGAAACAGCTCGCGCATCAGGCGGGTGAAAAAGCAGCCGCCGGCCAGGTTGTGGTGCCGCGCCTGCCCGGCGGCCAGCAACAACGGCATGGCCCACGCCGCCGCCGGCGGCCGGGCCATGGCCCACCAGTCCGGCGGCAACGCCCCCCGCTCAAAGGGCAGCTCCGGCACATGCCGCCAGGCGCGTATGTCACTCCCCAGCCGCCCCGCCAGCACGCACGTCATCAACACGCCGGCCGCCAAAGCCAGATCCCCCCGAAACCGGTTGCGAATCATGGGCGCCAGAATGGCCGGCGCCGTGTTGCCCACCTTCTGGCAAAGCCAGCGTTCCGCCGCCCGGCCGGCTTCACCCAACGCCTCGTCCGCGCCCGGCGCCAGCCCCAGCGCCGCCCAGGCCAGCGCCGTGGCGCCGGCATTGCTGAAGCTGCGCAGGGTGTCGCCCCAGCCGCCGTCGCCATTGGCGTGATGGCTCAACCATTCCGCCCCCTGCCGCGCCAGCCGGCGCAGCGTGTCCTCGGCGCTTTTCCATTCCGTGTCGGCCAGGCTCAGGGCGCACACCACCGCCGCCGTGGCGGTGGGACTGCCGGGAAGATGACCCTGCCAGGGGGCGGCCGGTGGACGGCATTGGGCCAGCGCCGTGGCGGCCGTGTGCAAGGCCGCCTGCAGCCGCTGCGCGTCAAACCTGACCATGCGCACCTCCCCCAGGCCCGCAGCGCGGCCCGTCGGTTGAATCCGGCGATGATGGAGCGCGGTCCATTGCGATGCCCTCCCAAGATACCCCCGGCCCCCCCGCAAAACAATGCAAAAAGGCGCGCCCCAGCCCGCGGCAGCGAGGTCTCGCGGCTTGCGGCCGCCCTCCCGGGCAGTCCCGCCACCGTGCCCGCTCCACAATCCCGGCTTTACCCGCGGCGCGGATCTCCTTAAGGTGCCGGCATACCATGAAATCATTCCCCTTCTTTGTCGCGTTGGGGATCGCCGCGCTGTGCGCCGGGATGCCCGCCCCCGCTCAACCCGGCCCCGAAGCCAGTTACCTGGCCCTCACCGCCCGGAACCGCCAGCCGGTCACGTTGGAAAGCCTGCGCCTCAGCCGCGGGCCGGCGGAGCGCCTCGGCCGGCGCACCGCCACCTGGTGGCAGATGGAGCTGCGCCCGCGCGCGCGCTACGAGGAGCCGCCCTTGTGCGTGGTGCGCTGGCTGACGGCCGATGACCCCTGGCCGCGCTCCAACCAGTGCGTGATCCTGCGCTACCAACTGCGCCTGCCGCCCACCGGCGAATGTTATGAGTATGTGGAGCGCTTCAGCGGCCTGGCCCTCCTGCCTGCGTGGGCTGATTTCCAGCGTCATTTCCTGCCCCACGCCGCCCCCGGCAGCGGCCGCCAAAGCCAGTTGCCCGAATCCGTGGAGCTGCTGGGCCACGTGTGGACTTTGCACTACAGCCGCACCAACGCCCCCTGGGCCTCCTGGCCCGACGCCAAACGGCTCGTCCTCGATCGCGAGCTGCTGGTGGGCAACAGCCGCCCCTTCAAGGACAAGGAAGGCGTGCGCCTGCCGCAGTCGCCCCAACGCCAGGATTACCACTACGTCCCCTACACCGCGGCGGACCTCCGGGAGATGATCCAGGCGGGCTTCAACCTGTTCACCCTCATGCCCGGGCAGGTGCCCTGGGTGCGCGGCGAGCCGGTCTTCTACCACTGCCCCGCCGACGGCCCCGTTCCCCTCCAATTTCCGGCCGATTTATACCGCGCCAATTACCTGGGGCCGGTCATGTTCATGGACGAGCCTTCCATCCTGATGGTGGGCGACACCAACGTGCACCGCACCCTGCGCTACTTTGCCGACGCCGCCGCCCTCATCGAAAAACGTACCCGCGCCACGTACGAGAGCGCCGGCCCCTACGGCTCCTGGCATCTCCACCACGCGCTGGAGCAGGCCGGCATCAATCTGGGCGATCTGCGCGTGCAACAGGTGGATTACCCCTCCTGGGAAACCCTGCATGAAACCACCTTTTACCAGATGCGCGGCGGGGGCGCCGGCCTGGTCCATGAGGGACGCTACCAGTTGGCCGAGTTTGACCGCGCCGTCCAGAAGTTCACCGGCCGCCCCCGCGCCCACACCGCGCGCGAGCTGCTCGAATACCATTACGCCTTCCTGCGCGGCGGCACCCTGCCCCTGGGCAAACACTGGGGCACGGCCATTTACGGGCAATGCGATCCCCAGATTGCGTCGCTCGCCCTCACGCTCGCCTATGACCGCGGCGCCCGCTACCTCTGGTTCTGGTCCTCCGATCACGAGCATCATGTCCCCTGGCCCGAGCAACTGGCCCTGGCCCGCCATCTCCGCGCCCATGCGCAGCAGCACCCGCGCGGCAGCCTCTGGCACCGTCCCCCGCCCGCCCGCGCCGCCATTGTCATTCCCGACGGCTGCTTCCTCTCCCTTGAGCATCTCTGGTGGGTGCGCGTCCTCGATCGCGACGGCAAAAACGCGGCCTCCCAGCGTTATCAACGCCTGATGCGCCGCGCCCTCCTGGCCATGCAGGACTGCTGGGACCGCGGCTGGACTTTTGATGTGGTGGTGGACGACGGCCGCGCCCCCCGGCTTTATCCCAGGGTCATCCGCGTGCATGACGCTCCCTAGCGGCTCCGCCCCAGTTTTTCCTTTTCACCACGGACGGCCCGCGTAATGTCGGGCCGGGCGAGATCTTTTTATGAATACCAAGTTGCTGCTCAAAACCCTGTTTCTCATCCTGGTGCTGCTGGCGCTGGTGCTGATGGGCATGGAAAACCGCCAGACGGTGGAGTTCTCCATGCCGCCCGTGCTTTCCAGCAAAATCAAACAGCCGGCCGCCATCATGTACTATGTCTTTTTTGCCATCGGCGTGCTGACCGGCACCATCCTGACCGCCGGCAGCAAGGGCGGCGGGCGCTCCCAAAAGTCCGAGAAATAAGCATGCACCGGCCGCCGCGCCGAGGCCGGGGAAGCCGGCCGTGGAGCTGGGGCGCAGTCCTGCTGGGCCTCCTGCCGCTCCTGCTCTGTCCGGCTGCCGCCCCGGACGCCCCCGCCGGGGATGCCTGGGTGGAGGGGACGCCGGTTTATCCGCAGCCCGGCATGGTGCCCGCCACCAACGGCTTTGACACGCTGCGCTGCGAGGGCATCGCCGGCAAGCTCAAGGTCTCCTGGAGCGAGGCCGCCCTCCCCACCAACGCCACGGTGGTGTTGTGGCACAGTCTCGATGCGCCCGGCCACTGGCCAGCCCGGGCCTGGCGCACCACCCCGCTCACCCGCCGGCCCGACACCTGGGACGTTTCCGTCCCCGTGCCGCACCTCGACGTGCCCCTGGTTTATTTTCTGGCTGTCACCGCGCCCGGACAGCCCACGCGCTTTTCCCCCATGCGCGTGTGCCATCCGCGCGCGGCGGGGCTGGAGGAGATTGCCCGGCCCTTCTGGCCGTTTCTGGAGGGCTTTGAGGAGGGTTTGGACAACTGGCGCTGGCACAGCCACGTGCCGGCGGGACATGCCCTGTCCCTCCACACCAACGCCTACAACGGCTATGCCGCGCTCTGTGTCGCCCTGCCCCCGCAGCGCCGGCGCGTGGCGGTGGCCACCACCGTGGTGCGGGGCTGGCATCTGGACTTGTTCAACGCCCGCGGCCTGGGCCTCTGGGCGCGCACCCTCGAGGGCCGGGCCACCCTCCGCTGGGCCTTCATTGCCGACGGCGGCACCACCAACCAGCAGGTGTTCACCGTCGAAACCGCCCATCCGCTGGATTCCCGTTGGACCAAAATCGAAACGTTGTTTGATGTCATCCCGCCCGAGCACCGCGGCCGGCTGGACACCGTGACGCTGGAAATGGAGTCCGACGCCCCGCGCGCCGTGCTGCTGGACAATCTCCACCTGCTGGGCCGCTGGCGGCTGGAGCTGGAATAAAAAAAACGCCGTCCGGCAGCCCGGACGGCGGAGCGGGAAAACCCGGAGTCCTTACACCGTGTACGTGCTCGCGGAGGTGCTGCCGCCGCGGCCGGTCCAGTTGGTGTGGAAGAACTGCCCGCGCGGTTGATCCACGCGCTCGTAGGTGTGCGCGCCAAAGTAGTCGCGCTGGGCCTGCAGGAGGTTGGCCGGCAGGCGCTCGCTGCGCAGCGCGTCGAAGAACGCCAGCGCCGTGCTGAAGGCCGGGACCGGGATCCCCTTGCGGACGGCCGTGGCCACCACCTTGCGCCAGCTCGAGGCGCAGCGCTTGATTTCCTTCTTGAAGAACGGATCCAGCAGCAGGTTGGTCAGGGCCGGATTCTTGTCAAAGGCCTCCTTGATCTTGCCCAGAAACACGCTGCGGATGATGCAGCCGCCGCGCCACATCAGCGCGATGCCGCCGTAGTTGAGATTCCACTTGTACTCCTGCGCCGCCGCGCGCAACAGCATGTAGCCCTGGGTGTAACTGACGATCTTCGAGGCATACAGCGCCTTGCGAATGTCCTGGATGAACGTGGCGCGATCGCCGGCAATGCGCGGTTTGGGCCCGGAGAAATGCTGCGCGGCAATGACCCGCTCCTCCTTCATGGCCGAGATGCAGCGCGAGTACACCGCCTCGGCAATCAAGGTGATGGGAATGCCCATCTCCTGCGAGGCGATCACCGTCCACTTGCCCGTGCCCTTCTGGCCGGCGGTGTCCAGGATCTTGTCCACCAGCGGCGTGCCATCGGTGTCCTTGTAGGCCAGGATGTCCCGCGTGATTTCAATCAGATACGAATCCAGCTCGCCCCGGTTCCACTCGGCAAAGACTTCATGCATTTCGTCCGCCGTCATGCCCAGGCCGTCTTTCATCAGATGATAGGCCTCGCAAATGAGCTGCATGTCGCCGTACTCGATCCCGTTGTGGGTCATCTTCACGAAATGGCCGGCGCCGTTTTCGCCCACCCAGTCGCAGCACGGCGAGCCATCGGCCACTTTGGCCGCGATGGCCTGAAAGATCGGTTTGACGTGCGGCCACGCCGCCGGCGAGCCGCCCGGCATGATGCTCGGCCCGCGCCGCGCCCCCTCCTCGCCGCCCGACACGCCCGTGCCGATGTAGAGCAGGCCCTTGGATTCCACGTACGCCGTCCGGCGCATGGTGTCCTGATAAAGCGAATTGCCCCCGTCAATGAGGATGTCCCCCGGCTCCAAATGCGGCAGGAGCTGCTCGATGAATTCATCCACCGCCTTGCCCGCCTTGACCATCAGCATCCCCCGCCGCGGACGTTTCAACAACGCCACCATCTCCGGAATGCTGTGGGCGCCCAGCACGCGCGTGCCTTTCGCCTCGTGGGCCAGAAATTCATCCACCTTGGACACGGTGCGGTTGTAGGCCACGACCGTGAAGCCGTGGTCATTCATGTTCAGAATCAGGTTCTGGCCCATCACGGCCAGACCGATGACGGCAATATCAGCTTTGGGTTCCATATATGCATTCTATTCCTTGCCACGGCCCCCAGCAGGCCCTGCTGCTGACGGGCATGAGACCTCCACCTTAACCGTTCTGACAATGCCAGCCAGAATTTTTTTGGCGAACGCCAGCCTTATTTTGCCTCGCGGACCCCGCCGCGGTCCCGCCGGCGCCGCCGGGCCGGCGGCCTTCCGCATTGGCAAAGCCGGGGAAAAAATGCTAGGGTTTCTCCCAGAACAATTAACGCCTATGGCGCAAAGCAAAGCGTTGGCTTTTTCCTGGCCGTGGGCGGTCCGGCGCTTTCGCATCGCCACCACGCGCCTGGCCGCGGCGGCGCTGCTGGCCGTGGCCGCCGTCTCCCAGCACGCCTGGCCCGAAGATGGGTGGCTGGATTTTGTGCTCGAGATCAGCGGCATGGTGCTGGTGCTGGCCGCCCTCGTCGGCCGCTCCTGGTGCACCCTCTACATCGCCGGTCGCAAGGACCGCGTCCTCGTCACCGAAGGCCCCTACGCCCTCTGCCGCAACCCGCTTTATTTCTTCAGCGCCCTGGGCGCCGTGGGCGTGGCCGCCGCCACCGAAACCTTCACCTTCGTGGGCCTCACGGCCGCGCTGTTTGCGCTGTATTACCCCTGGGTCATCCGCGAGGAGGAAAAGAAGCTCCTCGCCCTGCACGGGGAGCGCTTTGCGGCATACCGCCGCGCTGTGCCCGCCTTCTTCCCGCGCTGGCAGGCCATCCGCGATTACCGGGAAAGCAATGAATTGGTGGTCAACCCGCGGCTCTTCCGCAAACATCTCTTCAGCGTGGTCTGGTTTGTCGTGGCCTACCTCGTGGTTCATTCCCTGGAATTGCTGCACGAAAAACAGGTGCTGCCAGTCTTCTTCCACTTGTACTAGGCGGCCGCCGGCGGGGCCCCAATTTGCAGCAGAAGGGAAATCAAACAGGGGGGGAATAAAAAATGGTCGGGGCGGTGCGATTTGAACGCACGACCTCTTGTACCCGAAACAAGCGCGCTAGCCAGGCTACGCTACGCCCCGAACCACAGGGCTAATCTGGCCTTCTCCGCCAAAAATTGCAATGCCAATTTTTCGCGCCCGCTCAGGCTCCCCCTGCAGGCGGAGCCGCCGCCGCCGGGGGAAGCTCCATAAAGGCGTAGCACAGCATGTGCAGAATCCCCATCTGCGCGTCCTCCACCCGCCCGTAATGGGTGTCCGGGATGACGATGACCTGCTCGGCCAGTCCGGCCATGGGGCCGCGTTTGGCCCCCACCAGCGCCACGGTGCGACAACCATGCTCCCGGGCCCACGCCAGGGCCTTCACGCAGTTGGGCGAGCTGCCGCTCACGCTCACCCCAATCACCACATCCCCCGGCCGCGCATAATTTTGCAGTTGGCGGACAAATACCTCCTCGTAGGCATAATCGTTACCCAGGGCGGTCAGCCAGCTTACATTGTCCGTCAACGACATCACCCGAAACCGCCGGCCCAGCTTGTCCGAGGCCCCCTTGCCCAAGTCCGTGGCGAAGTGAGAACAATTTGCCGCGCTGCCGCCATTCCCAAAGGCGAAAATTTGCCGGTCTGCGGCCCACGCTTCGCGCAGAAGCTCGATCAGCCCCGCCACGGCGTCCGGCGGAATCGCCGCCAGCGCCGCCTGCTGCGCGCGTAAATAGTTGATAATCCAATCTTTCATGCCACACCCTCGCCACCTTAACACCGCTGCAAAAGCGCGGACAGCAGAAAAAAAGCCGCTGCCCGCCCTTATTTCTGACTTTGGCACGATCCTAGCTTAACCATTTAATGAAGCTGGTTAGTGTGACGATAAGAAAACTGAAACCTTTAACTGAAAATGCCCTATGAAAACGAAGAATCAACGCAAGACCAATGCCCGGCGGTCAACGCCCGTTTTCAGCGGGGGCATTCAAAAGTTCCTCGTCCCGCCTGCCGTGTTGCTGTATCGCGAATTGCGGCGGCTGGAGCTGCAGGATCGGCTGCCTCCCCCGCTGAATTTGCATCACATTGACTGATCGGGTTTTGCGCGGGCGCACCGCCTGCCCCGCGCTCGCTGCCTGGCGCAAGCCGTCCCCGGCCAACCCTCCAAATCCGGGGAAGAGGTTTTCGCCCGGCCTTTTGCTTTTCCGCTCTTCCTGCTCCGTCTCTCCTTCCACTGCCCCAGGCTCGCCGCCGCCCGCTGCCTGGCTTCGCAAAAAAAACAAAAGTTGCAGACGCCGCACAGTGTTCATTTTTCGCCACCCCCCTGTGTCATTGTGTCACGACGCGGGCCGCGCATTGACTCAGCCCTGGCCCTCCCCCGTTTTCCCCGGGCTGTTTCTGTTGTTTTGCTTCTTCCGTTGGGGCAGCGTATGATGCGCGCATGCGCAAAACCCCGGTGACCCGGCACAAGCCGCCCCCCACGGCCCCAGCCGCGCCTGTGCGGCGGCGGCGGCCGTGGCTGCGGTGGGTGATCTTCGCCCTGCCCTGGTTGCTGCTGCTGGCCGTGGAGCTGGGGTTGCGCGTGGGCGGTTATGGCTATCCCACCGCGTTCTTCCTGAGGACCCAAACGGAGGAGGGCCGCGTATGGGAGACCAATCCCCGGTTTGGCTGGCGCTATTTCCCGCCCGCTGTCGCCCGCACGCCCCAGCCGATGCGGATCGCCGCCCCCAAACCGCCCGGCACCCTCCGCCTGGTGGTGCTGGGAGAGTCCGCCGCCATGGGCGATCCCGAGCCGGCCTATGGCCTGCCGCGGGTCCTGGAGGTGATGTTGCAGGAGTGCCGGCCCACCCAGAAGGTGGAGGTCATCAATGCCGCCGCCACGGCCATCAATTCGCACGTCATCCGGGACATCGCGCGGGATGCCCTGCCGCTGCAGGCCGATGCCTGGCTGCTGTTCATGGGCAACAATGAAGTGGTGGGGCCTTTCGGCGCCGGCACCGTCTTTGGCCGCCGCGCCCCCGGCCTCGCCCTGATTCGCGCCTCCCTGGCCGCCAAAAAATTCAAGCTCGGCCAGGCGCTGGACGATTGCCGCCGCGCCCTGGCGGGCGGCGAGCCGCCCACCTGGGAGGGCATGGAATTATTCCTGGAGCACCGCGTCCCCGCCGATGCGCCCCAGCTTGAGCGAGTGTACGCCCATTTCGAGCAAAACCTGCGGGACATCCTGGCCACGGCCCGGCGCGCCCGCATCCCGGTCTATTTATGCACCATTCCTGTCAACCTGCGCGATTGTGCCCCGCTGGCCGCCGTCCATCGCCCCGCCCTGCCCCCGGAGACTGCGGCGCGGTTTGACCGCCTGCTGCGCGAGGCCGCCGCGGCGATGCACCAGCAGCATCCCGCCGACGCCCTGGAGAAACTGGAGGAAGCCTTGAGCCTCAGCCCGCATCACGCGGGGGCGCTCTTCCTGCGCGGCCATTGCCGAAGGGCGCTGGGCCAGGAGGCGCCCGCCCGGGCCGACTGGGCCGCCGCGCTGCAGGAGGATGCCCTGCGCTTCCGCGCCGATGCCCGGATCAACCAGATCATTCGCCGCGTGGCCGCCGAATTTCACGACGCCGGCGTCGTCCTGGTGGATGCGGAGGCGCAACTGGCCCAGGCCAGCCCGCACCAGACCCCCGGCCGTGAGTTCTTTTGGGAGCATGTGCACCTCAATTTCGCAGGCAATTATGCCGTCGCCGCCGCCGTGGCCGCGGCCCTGGGCCAGGCCGCGTCCCTGCCTTCCACCAACCTGGTGGCGGCCCGCCTGGCCCTGACGGACTTTGACCAGCACCAGGTCACCGAGCAGGTCCTGCGCCGGCTGGAGCAGCCCCCCTTCACCGGGCAATGGGACAACGCCGCGCAACGCCTGCAGCTCAAGGCGCAGTTGGACCAGTGGCGCCCCCGCCTCACGCCCGCCGCCCTGCGCGAGCAGGCTGCCGTGCACGACGCCGCCCTCGCCCGCCGGCCCGGCGATTGGGTCCTGTACGCCCGGCGGGCCGAACTCTGGGAGGCCGCCGGCGAGCTGCAGCGCGCGCAACAGGATTGGGAGCAGGTCCGCAAACTCATGCCCGCCCACGTCGAGGCCCTCTACCGGCTGGGCAATCTGGCCGACAAACAGGGACTCCCCGACCTGGCGGAGCAGCACTTCCGCGCCGCCCTCCGCCTGCGCCCGCTCTCGGCCGAGGCCTGGAACGGCCTGGGCCTGAGCCTCATGGCCCAACAACGCTGGAGCGAGGCCGAAGCCGCCTTCCAACAGGCCCTGCGCTGGCGCCCCCGCTTTGTGGCCGCCGCCGCCAACTGGGCCTTGACGTTGCAACGCGCCCAGCGGATGGAGGAGGCCCTCGAACGCTTTTATGCCGCCCTGCAACTGGACCCCCTTCACGCCGCCACCCATGTCAACCTGGGCAAGTGCCTCAAGGAAATGGGCCGTCCCCAAACCGCCCTCGTCCATTACCGCCGCGCCGTCGAGCTGAACCCCGACGATGCCATTGCCCGCTTCAACCTCGCCAACACCCTGGCCGAGCTTCGCCAGACCGAGGAAGCCCTGGCGCACTATGCCGCTTTGCTCGAGGCCGCGCCCGACTTTCTGGAAGCCCGCCTCAACTACGGCCTCGAGCTGGCCCGCGCCGGCCGGGAAACCGAGGCCTTCGAGCAGCTTCAAACGGCCGCCCGCCAGGCGCCGCAAAGCTACGAGGCGCGGCTCAATTTCGGTGTGGCCCTGGCCCGCCGCCGCCAATACGTGGAAGCCCGTGAGGAATTCGCCGCCGCGGCCGCCCTGCGCCCCAAAGAGCCGGCGCCGTGGGTCAATCTGGGGATGGTGCTCCTCCGCCTGAATATGCGCCAGGCCGCCCGCGAGGCGTTTGAGGCGGCCCTGCTCGCCGATCCGCAGAACGCCGCCGCCCGCCAGCAACTCGAGCTGTTACAAAACCGGCCCTAAGCCTGCGCCCGGGGCGCCTGCCGGCGTCAAAACACCTCCACCGGCAGCTCGGTGGCGCAGCGCACAATCTGGGCAATGCGGCTGAGGGATTTGAGCGGCAGATGACTGCACGCCGGCTGATGCGTGGGCCGCGTGGCCGAATAGATTTGCACCAGGGCAATTTGGGCGCCGGCCTGTTTCAATTCCTTCAGGCGCTGGGCGTACTGCTCGATCTGCCGGGCCGGCGGCTCCTCCCCGTCCACCGCCACAAACAAACTTTGAATCACCACCGGCCGCTGGCGCCCAATCAGCAGGATGTTGTGCAAAATCTTGTCGTAGGCCACCGGCGTGCGGTTGATCTGCAAAAAATATTCCGGCGTGCCCGCATCCAGTTTGATCCAGATCTCATCGCTGGCCATGAAGTACTTCAGCCCGGACTGCACATTCGGCTGATCCAACTGGCTCCCATTGGTCACCAGCACCAGATGAAAATACGGCCGCCGCCCCAGCACCCGCAGATGTGCCAGCGTCTGCACCACGTCCACAAAATTCGGACACAGCGTCGGCTCCCCCAACCCGCTCAGCGAGACATGCCGGAATTGCACAAACTCCCGCGGCAGCGTCCCCAGCACCGGATGCTGGCGCAGCCGCTCCGATTGCACATACTCCAGCGTCTGCTCCACCTCCCGCGCCATCACCTCCACGTCCACCGGCACATTGCCGCCCGGCAGGGGACGCGGCACCTCGCAGTAAAGACAGTCAAAATTACAGCGCCGCTCCGGATTCAGATTCACCCCCACCGACAACCCCCGCGCCCGCGCCGACACGATGATGTACACATACTGATTGCGCAAAAAATCATACGCGCTGGCCATCGGCGGCAGCACCCGCTCCAAGCTCGCGTGCCCCCGTCCCTGGGCCTCAGAGACAGTCGCTACCGGCCCGTGCCCGTCCATGGAATGACTCCCGCTCATGCGCAACCTTTGCCGCCACGCCAACCCCGCCTGTGCAACCGTCGGCGCCACCGAGAAGGCACAGGCTGGTCATGCAGCATCGCATAAACACACTAAAAAGGCGGCCCGCCACTTGCTACACCGGCTTTGGCAAGGTTTGGCCATATTTTGCGAGCGATTTTGTTCATCTCGTGAACCACGGAGGGACGGTGCTTCGCCCCGGCCGTGGCGGAAGGACATGCCGATTTCCTCCGCGCGAAAGCGCCGAGTTTTCAACCTCCGCCCCTCACTGGAATCTTGCCATGGGCCGATGACTCAGGGCCTGAATCCGGCTCAACCTCCTGTGCCGCTCAGGCTCCAAGGCCCCGAGCCAGGGGCTCCATTGGCTGTTAAGCAGCCGTGGCTACGTCCGAAAGATGATATAACTCATCGAGATAATCTGGGTTTGTCTAATTTGACATTATACAATTCTAAGACAGTTTATCATCAGCTATTAGTCAACTGCGCCCGTTGACCTGGCAAATAAACGGCAGCTCAACTACATAAACAAAAAGTACCATGAAAACGACTCGCATCCTTCCTGTGGCCATGTTGACGGTGGCCTTCACCCTCACCCCGGCCCTGCGCGCCGATAATTGCTCGGCCTCCCAGGCCACCTCCTCCCCGGCAGCCTCCACCGCCGCCCGTGATTTGGTGGCGGTGGCGGCGGGGGCGGACAATTTCAAGACGCTGGTGGCCGCCATCAAGGCCGCTGGGCTGGTGGAAACGCTCCAGGGCAAAGGCCCCTTCACCGTGTTTGCGCCCACCGACGAGGCCTTTGCCAAGCTGCCCCCGGGCACGGTGGAAAACCTGCTGAAGCCGGAGAACCGTGACAAGCTCATCGCGGTGCTGAAATACCACGTGGTGCCCGGCAAGGTAACGGCCGCGGACGTTAAAACCATGGAGGCCAAAACCGCCCAGGGCCAGCCGGTGCAAATCAAAGTCACCAGCGACGGCGTCATGGTGGACAACGCCCGCGTGGTCAAGACCGACATCCTCGCGGACAACGGCGTCATTCACGTCATTGACTCGGTCATTCTGCCGAAGTCCTGAGCAAATCACCCGCTCCCACGTCTGGCGGAGGTCCTTGCGGCCTCCGCCTTTTTTATTGCCCCGGAGCCGGCGCCGGCGGGGGTGAGACATCCTGCAACTGCCGCAGAAAGCGGCGGATCTCGCCCAGCCGCCCGGTGGCGCTGCGCTTCTGCAGGCGGGGAAACTTGCCGCCAAACTGAAGGAAATCACCCCCCCGCCGGATTTTCAGCCGGGCGCCGTCAGTCTCCAGCGCTTCAATGCCCTTGCGCGCGGCCAGCAGTTTGATTTCCTGGAGCAACAACAGGCGTTGCACCGGCTCGGGCAGCGGGCCGAAACGATCGCGCCATTCGCCCTTGAGCTGCTCCAGTCCCTCGGGGCTGTCGGTGGCGGCCAGGCGCCGGTAGGCCTCGAGGCGCAAGGCCGGCTCGGCGATGTACGCTTCCGGCAGGTAACAGGCCTCGCGGCCAATCCGGCCCTCGTCCTCGCTCTCGAGACTTTCGTCCACCTCGTCCAGCGGCACGTACACGGCCACCTCCCGCGGGATGTGCACCGCGGGCTCCCGGGCGCGCCGCCGCGGCGGCGCGGGCGGCGGGGGTGTTTCCTCGCCGGGGTGGAGCGCGAGGAAGTCCAGCCGCACCTCGGCCTCCGGCCAGGCGCGGATTTCCTCGCCCTTGAGCCGGGCGATGCTCTGGCGCAGCAGGCGGCAATACAAATCAAACCCCACGGCGTTGATGTGCCCGCTTTGCTCCGTGCCCAGCAGGTTGCCGGCGCCGCGGATTTCCAGGTCGCGCATGGCCACCTTGAAGCCGCTGCCGGGGGCGGAGTATTGGCGGATGGCGCTGATGCGTTTGCGGGCATCGTTCAACAGGGCGGCATGGCGCGGGATGAGGAGGTAGGCGTAGGCCTGGTGTTTGTAGCGGCCCACGCGCCCGCGCAACTGATACAAATCGCTCAGGCCATAGCGATCGGCGCGGTCAATGATGATGGTGTTGGCGTTGGGGATGTCCAGCCCGCTCTCGATGATGGTGGTGGAAACCAGCACATCCGCCTCGCCGTTGACGAACTGGGTCATGACCCGCTCCAGCTCGCGGGCGGGCATCTGGCCGTGGCCCATGACCACGCGCGCCCGGGGCACCAGCAGCTTGACGCGCTGCGCCACCGCCTCGAGGTCCTCGATGCGGTTGTGCAGGTAATACACCTGGCCCTGGCGGTTCAGCTCGCGCTGGATGGCCTCCTGAATGAGCCGCTCGTCAAATTCGGCCACGTGCGTTTCAATGGGCAGGCGGTCCGGCGGCGGGGTCTCGATGAGGCTCATGTCCCGCGCGCCCATGAGCGCCAGGTGCAGCGTGCGCGGGATGGGCGTGGCGCTGAGCGTGAGCACGTCCACCAGCGCCCGCAGGCGCTTGAGCTGCTCCTTGTGCTCGACGCCAAAACGCTGCTCCTCGTCAATGATGACCAGCCCCAAATCTTTGAACGCCACGTCCGCCTGCAGGAGCCGGTGCGTGCCAATCACCACGTCCACCCCGCCCCCCGCCAGCCGGCGCAGGATGTCGGCCTGCTCGCTCCGGCGGCGGAAGCGCGAGAGCACCTCCACCTTCACCGGATAGGCGGCCATGCGCTCGGTGAAGGTGCGATAATGCTGCTGCGCCAGCACGGTGGTGGGCGCCAGCAGGGCCACCTGCTTGCCGCCCATGACCACCTTGAAGGCGGCGCGGATGGCCACTTCCGTCTTGCCAAAACCCACATCCCCGCAAATCAAACGGTCCATGGGCCGGGGCTGTTCCAGATCCTTTTTTGTCTCGTGAATGGCCTTCCATTGATCCGGGGTTTCTTCAAAGGGGAAGGCGTTTTCAAACTCCATCTGCCAGGGGCCGTCCGGCGGGAAGGCATGGCCCGGCTGCGTGGCGCGCAGGGCCTGCACCTGCAACAACTCCGCCGCCAGCGCCTGCGCGGCGGCCTCCGCCTCGGCCCGGGTTTTGGCCCAGCGGCGGCTGCCCAGCACGCTGAGCTTGGGGCGGCCCTTGCCGGCCCCGACGTAGCGGCTGACCAGATGCGCCTCGCTGATGGGCACATATAATTTGGGCGGCGGTTGGCCCTCGCGCGCCGGGGCGTATTCGATCACCAGGCATTCCTGACCGCCGGCGGGCGGGGCGGCCTCGCCCGGCCGCCGCGCGGGGGTGAGCCGCTCCAGGCCCACGTACCGCCCGATGCCGTGCCGCACATGCACCACCAAATCCCCCGGCGCCATTTCCGAAAAATCCAGCGCCCACGCGGCGCGGGCGGCCTGGGCCTGCGGCGATTTGAGCCGGCGCGGGCGGGCCGCCTTGTAGCGGCCAAAGATTTCGGCATCGGTGGCCACCACCCAGCGCGCGCCCGGGCAGAGAAAGCCCTGCTGCAGGGCGGCCAAATCCACCCGCGGCTCCAGGGGCCTGCCTTCCGGGCCTTCCGCCAGGCGCAGCTCCTGCCACAGCTCCTTGAAGCGGCGGCACTGGCTTTCTTCATGGCACAAAACCCAAACGGCAAAGCCCTGGCGCAGCCAGCGGTGCAACTGCTGCAAAAACTCGCGCCGCTGCCGGTCCGCCACGGCCGGATCCGGCTCCGCCGGCGCGGCGGGCCGGAAGGCCTCCAGCGATTGCACCGTCAATTCCCCGCCCGGCTCCGTCAACACGCCGAGCACGTCCGAGATTTCCAGCACGGCGCGCCGTCCGCCGGCCAGCCGCTCGCGCGCCGCCGGCCAGTCCAGCAGCAGCGATTCGTCCGGGGGCGCCTGCTGCCGCCAGGCCATGGCCTGCGCCACCAGCCGCGGGGGGTCGTGCAGCAGCACCAGCGCATCCGCCGGCCAGTGCTCCATCCACGCCGCCGCGGCCAGCCGCCCCTGCCGCAACAATCCCAGCTCGCCCGCCGGCGCCAGGGTCACCTGCTCCACCGTCTCGCGGGAGATCTGCGTGGCGGGATCAAAAAAACGCAGCGACTCGATTTGATCGCCAAAAAACTCAAGGCGCACCGGCCACGGGCTGGCGGGCGGATAAACATCCAGGATGCCCCCGCGCAGGGCCAGCGTGCCGGGCAGGGTGGCTTTGGCCTCCGGCTCGTAGCCCTCGTCTTCAAGCCACTCCACCAAATCCAGCGGATGCAGGGCATCCCCCCGCCGCAACGTCCGCGTGTGGGCGCGCAGGGCCTCGGGCGCGATAGTTTTTTGCAGCAACGCCTGCACCTGCGTCACCACCACCGGCACCCCCGCCGCCGGGGAGTTTTGCAAAGCCACCAGCGCCGCCAGCCGCTCGCTCAAGGTTTCGATGGATGGCAGCCGGCCCTCATGGGGAAAGCTCTCCCAGGCCGGATAATTGAGCACCGGCCGCGGCCCTCCGCCGGTGGGCGCCAGCGCCAGCCAGGTGGTGATGTCCTGCAGGCGTTCCTCCTGGGCCTTGCTGCCCTCCTCGACGACGACAAGCAGCCGCCGGGGAAACCGGGAGGCCAGCCAGGCCGCCAGCAATCCCACGCCGGCCGGCGCAATCCGGGGCAAAGACAACACGCCCCCCTGCTCCAACGCGGCGAGGAGGGCCTGTGCCGCGGGAGTGTTCTCAAAGGCGGCCCAGCCACCCTTTGCCTCAGCCGCCGACATTCAATTTCACCCGGCCTTTCAATCGGTTGGACGGAGCCGGGCCGGGCCATCGGCCACGCCGGCCGCTGCCCGCCCTGGCGCCCGCCGCCCGCCGGACGACCGGACGAGGGTATTATAATGGAGCGGGAGGGGTTGTGCCACCCGGACCTGTGCCAGCCCCCGGCCCCGGGCCGGCAGGCGGTCATCGCGGCCGGGCCGGCTCATTCCACCAGCCGATGCTGCATGGCGTAGCGCGTGATGCCCACCGTGGTGGAAAGGCCGGTCTTGGCGGCGATGCGCGAGCGGTAGGTGGCAATGGTCTTGGCGCTCAGATGCAGCTCGGCGGCAATTTCCTTGGTGGTCCGCCCCTGCGCCACCAGCCGCAGCACCTGCAGCTCCCGCTCCGTCAGGCTCTCGTGCGGCGCCACGGGCGTTTCCGTGCTCAAGGCCGAGGTGAGCTGCTCGGCCAGCGTGGTGGTGATGTATTTGCCCCCGGACAACACCTTGTTCACCGCCGCCAGCAATTCCTCCGCGGCGGTCTGCTTGTTCAAGTACGCCTGCGCCCCCAGCTTGATGGCGCGCAGGGCAAACTCGGCCTCGGGATACACCGTGAGCACGATGACGGGCGTTTTGGGGCAATGCCGCCGCGCCATGTCCAGCACCTCCAGCCCGTTGCGCCCGGGCAGATTCAGGTCCAGCAGGATCAAATCCCAGCGGCCCTGAAAGATTTTGGCCTCGGCCTCCGCCGAGGTGGCCGCCTCCTCAAAGCGCGTGCCCGGCATTTTTTCCGCGAGCAAGGCGCGCAGCCCGCGCCGCACGATCTCATGGTCATCCACGATGAGAATGTTTCTCATGCTGGCCTCCTTCCGCCTCCTCTTTGGGGCGGGGAATAAAAACTTGCACCTGCGTGCCGCCCGCCGGCGGACGCCGCAAAGCCATGCAGCCCCGCCACGGCAGCAACCGCTCGCGCATGCCCAGCAAACCCAGGGCGTTGGGATGCTCCATTTCCTCGTCGCGGATGCCGCGGCCGTTGTCGGTGATCTCCAGCTCCCAGCCCTCCGCGGTCTCCCGGAAGGCCACCGCCACCCGCGTGGCCTGCGCGTGGCGGGCCACGTTGGTGAGCGCCTCCTGGGTGATGCGGAAGAGCGCCATGGCAATGTCCGTGGGCACGGCCGGTTCCTCCTCGGGCAGGGCGCTGGTCACGGCCAGCCCGGAGCGCTCGCCAAACTGGCGGAGCTCCTGCCGCAGGGCGGCGCACAACCCCAGTTTGTCCAGGGCGCTGGGGCGCAGCTCGGCCGCCAGCCGCTGCACGCATTTGATGGTGTCATCCGTAATGGCCAGGGCATCCTGCAGGCGGCGGGCGATGGCCTCGGGCGAGCGTTTCTCCGGGGGGCTTTGGCACTGGCGCAGCAGCCAGTGCAAATCCATCTTCAAGCCGGTGAGCAACTGGCCCAGCTCATCATGGATTTCCCGCGCCATCTGCGCGCGCTCGGCCTCGCGCACATGGATCAGCCGCGCCGCCAGCGCATGCAGTTGCTGTTCGGACTGCCGCAGCCGCGCCTCGCTTTCCTGCAGGGCCTGCGTGCGCTGGGCCACCAGCTCCTCCAGGTTCTCCTGATAGGCGCGGTTGGCCGCCTCCAGCCGCCGCCGTTCATCCTCCAAATGTTTGAGCCGCGCCGCCTGGGCCACCGTGCGCAAAAGCTGGGCCTTGCCCACCGGCTTGGCCAGATACTCGAAGGCGCGCGCCCGCACGGCCTCCACGGCCGATTCCAGCGAAGGCTCGCCGGTGATGACAATCGTGGGAATCTCCTGATGCGCGTCCTGCAGATGGCGCAGCAGCTCCAGGCCCGAGGCCCCGGGCAGCCGGATGTCCGTCACCACCACGTCCACCGCCTGCTCCTGCAAAATTCGCAGCGCCTGCGGAATGTCCATGGCGCTGAAAGTCTCGTGCCCTTCAGACCGAAGCATCCGCTCCAACGTCCGCAAGACCGACGGATCATCTTCCACCACCAATACTCTGGCCATGTCACGCTCCTGGCGCTGCCGACAGAAGAGGCGCCCGGCGGGCGCGGCGGGATTCGCTACTGGCCGCGTGGCGTGCGCCCGCCACCCCCTGACGCCGGCGGGCCGGGCTACCCGGTTGTTTTCTGGAATCCGCACCCTCAGAGCCGCCCCTCGCCCTGGCCTGCACCCCACCAAACACCAAGCCACCATCGAGTTACCGCGAGGGAATTGCCATGTGCACCCTAATCTAACCCCGCCCGCCCCCTTTCACAAGTTCAAAAAACCCAGGCCCATCAGGAAAGGCTGGTTAGACCGTGACTCCCCCTATGGTTAGCTCAAAGTGATAAGCGCCAACCGCCTCTGCGCGTAGAGATCGGAATCAGCAAAGGCGTAGGCCGTGAGCTGATACTTCAGGAAGTCCCCAATAATGTTTTCGATGAACAATTGGGTTTTAGCATTACTCAGATTGCCCGGGCTGGTAGCCGAGCAGCAGAGGCTCGAAAAGAGAAAATGGCACTTCAATTAACGATGCTGAGCGGAGCCGGTTTAAGACATCCTGCGCGGCCTCGTCCTTGAGCCAACGGTCGATGAACTCCCGTTCCTGCAAGTCAAGGGGCAGGCACTGCTGGAAAAAAGTCTGCTCAGGTCCCCCAACAAAGTGCCGTTTGGCCTCAGCAAGCAACTGGGCTGTGGATGCCGGGATTTTGCGAAAGTCCAAGCGCGTCGAGGACTCGACTGCCAGAGCGCAGTCAAGGGGCTTGCCAGCCCCCATAAAGCTCGAAATTACTTTATTGAGAAAGGCACCACCGAAGGTGAAATAAATAAAGCCTCGTGGCGTGCGAGCATAAGGGAGCGACTCCGGCTTGCAGGCTGCCCGTATCGAATCAACGAAGCGTTTTACCAGCTCCCAAGTGCTCTTGGGCATGTCGCAGTTACTTTGCTCGATGTTGAACAGCCGTGCCCAAAGGTGGTTACTGATGAAACTGTTCATCCCTCCTGCCGCGTTTCCACCATAGACCGGCGTCATTTCGTCGCGACGGAAGCCAGAAGTTGGTTCAACCACGATCCCATCGCGCGCAGCAGCCAGCACGCGCCACGATTTTCCGGCGAACCTGATGATGGTTCCCTTGGTTATCTTTATCAAGTTGATCTGGGGGATGGTCCCAATGAGCCGTTGGCCATGCCGGATGTCCACGGTCTGAGAGCCGATGGGGAAGTTGCCATACAACATGCCTTTGTCAGCAAGTTCCCAGAGGCCATCCGCAGCTCCATAACGGTTCTGGAAGCCATGCCGTTGCGTTAGGCCGTGTTCCGCCATGCCTGCCAAAACCCGCTCAACCGCCGGGCGATCCAGGTGGACAAACGCGCCCAGGTCGTCAACAAGATCGGCAATCCGGGTGAATGCGCCGTCTTTGGCGAACAAAATCGAGGCGATTTGCTGCCCCACTGCGCCATAGAGTTGAAGGGGCGCCATGACCGGCATTTTTCCCTGCCGTGCCAGATAGGTTAGGGTCGAAAAGACCAGTGCCTCCTTCAAGGCATCAGGCCCAGGGGGCACCAGGCAAATCGCGTTAGTCTTGTTGGCTCGTCGGTTGCCACGCCCGATACGCTGCAAGAAGGATTCGATCCCAGGCGGTACACCCCACAAAACCACTGCGTCGATGTCGCCAATGTCGATCCCAAGCTCCAAGGTGCTGGTAGCCACGCAAATGGCGCGAGCCGATCCAGCAAAGGTCCGCTCCGTGGACTCACGGAGGTCCTGCGAGAGCGAGGAGTGGTGCGTCATGGTGCATTCCCGCAACTGGGGCACTCCCTGGAGCACCTTGGCGATCTCCTCGCACGCGCAACGCGAGTCCGCAAAGACCAGGAGCTTACGGCGCGGGCAGTCCATCAAGCGCACAAACGTCGTCCCCAGGTCTTCGGTGCGCTTGAACACAATAATCTGGGCGTCGAGGGCGCGAACGGCTGGAAACTCGGCGATCACACAATCCTCACTCGGCCCAAACAGGAAGTCACGCACATCGGTCAACCGGGAGATTGTCGCAGAGAGCGCCGCCCATTGTAGGGGGCGACCGGCCAGCTTCCTGAGCCGATTGAGCAACAGGGCCAACTGCAAGCCGCGTTGGGTATTGTAGAGGAGATGCACTTCATCGACGACCACGGCCTGTATGTCTGGCAACCGCTCCTCGCCTTTCATGAGCAGTATGTTCAAGGACTCCGGCGTCGTGATGATTACGTGCGCCGCTCCTGCCCCCAGTTGGTCACGGTCTCCGTGGCGCACAGCCACGCGCAGTCCCAAGTTTTCCAATGGTGGACCCAACCGTTTGCTAAGGTCGTTGATTAGGGCCTTGGTCGGCGTCACGTACAGCAGAAACGTCTTCTCAAACCGCTTTGCATCCAACCAATAGCGACTGACCAGCGGGGCCACGACCGCCTCGGTCTTTCCTGAACCCGTCCCTGCTGCCAGGACCAGATTTTTTCCGTTCGTGAGGGGTGGAATAGCAGCTTGTTGAAGCGGACGAAGTTCGGTGAACCGCCCGAAAAAAGCGGCTCCTACTCTGGGATCGAACTGCGCCATGTCGTTCAGCAAAAATTCATCAACGAATCCAGTTTAGCGACGACCTCCCGAATCGTGTGACGGGCGCGATTCTGGACGGGTGACTGCGCCGCCCGTTCAACAACCTGGCGAACTGCCGCAACAGTGTCTGGCCCCGCTTCATACCCGTAGGCTAGAGCATGTGCGGCTATGATCCGCCTTGCCAGTTCTTGGAGTTCGCGTTCGGACAGCGGACTCATGGCGAAGGTTGGCAAGTGGTCGAAACGACTGTAGTCGAAATCGAACCTGTGCCTTTCAATAAGCCGCTCCTTACATTTTTGGACAAAGCCAGGCGTGACCGCATAAAAGCTCATGCCCTCAAACTTCTTCCCGGAAAAGAATCGGAACAGGTTCCAGAAAGCGGCTTCCTGGTGGTCAATCCTCATGTTCGGAGCCGTAAGCACGTCCTCAAACTCGTCGAACAAGAGAATGAACCCCTTGAGACCCGCTCTCCGGAGCAGTAGATGCGTGTCCTGCAAGGCATCCCAGCTCTGACGGTAGCCGTCGTGGAAGAAGATGAAGACCCCATCCTGATAAAATTGGTAATCGGGGCGTGGGTCGCGGAAATGCCCACGCAAGCCTGAAACCAACGTCTCATAAAGCCGCCTCCGTTGTGTCCGGTAATTAGCCGGGTTCTGCAGCCAGTCCACCACGGTCTCCTGGGCTTCCGTGTCCCCGGTCATCCAAGCCCGTATGGCCACGTAAAGCCCCTCGGATTTGAGAGCTTCGGAAAAGTCCCATTTTCCGTTGCTCGATAACTCGTCCCAGAACTCCGCGTCATCGCTGGTGCGGGCATTCTCGATGGTCTCGCACAAGAAATTCATCAGCCCACGAACCCCTATTGACGCGCCGCGAATCGGGAGTTCCACCTGGCGCAGGATGGCCCCCATGATCTGGTCCATGCGATTGAAGCGCACCCCCGACCGCGCATCGAGTTGCACATAGCTTACCGCGTATCCCATCCGCAGCGCCCGCTCGCGGACCAAACGCAGCAGGTGTGACTTCCCGCTCCCCCAGTTCGCCCGCAGCAGCAAGACGGTCGTGTTCCCGTTGTCGAGATGCCCCTGTAAAGCGTCAATGTCGGACTGACGCCCGACGGTGAAATGTTCGACATATCCAACGGGCGGAATCCCCTTTCGCAACTCCTCGACCACCCTGAGTGCGTCTCGCTGGTTCATACGTCACGACTCCTTGAGTATCTCCATGACATCCCTGTGGATTTGCTCCGCGGACTTCACTTCGCCTTCCATCGCATCGTCAAAGTGCCGGACGCAGCCCGAAGTCAGCACGCGCCAAAAGCGCACTTGGGACAAACTCGGATGCAGGTCAAACAACTGCTTTACGAACAGGTCGGTGTCCGCATCAGTTGGAAGCTGGGCTTCGCTTCCAGGATACGCCGAGGCGTATATCCCGCGAATCTTTCGGCCAACCTCCTGGTATTGCGCGAGGTTGAACTCAATGGCATCGAGATTCCAGATCACATCCAAGGCGCGTGGCGGCTTGTCTTCGGGTTTCCCGATGCGGGTCTGGAGCATCCCGCTGATGACGATCCCGTGCTTGGGATCGGTGTAAAAATCAGGAGTCGTGGCGTAGATGAGAAACAGACCGGTCAGGGCCTCAACATTGTTGATCAGGTGCAGCAGATTGTTGTGAGCGTCGCGCAAGGCGCTTTTCCGCATCACGGAGTAAGACATCTCCGCCTCGTCAAAGAGGATGACCAACCCCTGATATCCAGCCAGTTTCACAAAGGCCGACAGGGACTGCATCATCACATTAGCGTTCTCCTTGCTGACCATTTTGTTAATGTCGTATTTCTTGCGGTAGCTGCCCAACGTCCCTTCGCCGCTGAACCACTGCAAAATCTCGTCCCTGGTCTGCTTGATGATCACGGGGTCGGGATTGTCTGGCAGGAACGTCTCCCAGTATTTTTTCACGATCTTGCGGAAATCAATATCGAGCGCCTCACACGCCATCAGTTTTTCCGCCGCCTTGGTATAGTTCTCATGGGTCGCTGTTTCCGTCAGCGCGTGCTGTCCGGTCGCCAAGAACGTCAAGGCTTCCTGCAACACGATGCCAAAGGGCGCGGCTTGTGGCTGGCCGTATTCGCGGAAGAACGTCGGGGTGATGATGTTTCTAAGAATTCCATAGAAGACTCTCTCGAAGCGGTTCAGCGGCGCTTCGTTCACGTTCAGCTCGACGTTGGAGACAAGGCAGCCCTGGTCGAAGGAGAGTTCACGCATGAGCCGGAAGAAATGCGTTTTACCGGCACCCCACGAGCCGCTGATGAACCGGATAATCCCCTTGTCCTCGATCCCGGTCAGGTGGAACCGCTTGATGCCCTCCATCAATTTTTCGTGGCCCACAGCATACAAATGCGTGCCTCGCTGAGGAGGAAGACCTTTTCTCAGGGCCTCAATCACTGGAACGGCGAGTTTGTTCGTTGTCATGGCATCACTTTTCCTTTCTAAATATCAGCAAGTTGACCATCCCGCGCCCGGCTGGACCGTAGAGCAACATCCCCTGTTCGGTATCCTTAGTCTGCTGCAAATCGAACCTCATGCCATCAACCTCCGCTGGGCCTTCCACCACGAGGCGTGAAAGATCAATCAGAAACTCGTCCCGCCTAAAATGCCGCTTTTTGTCCGCCATACGGCGGGCGATATGCCGAAGCGGGACGGGATCACCATCCGCCTGTTTGTTCTTCTTCAGAATGGCAAGGTAATGTTTCCGCAAGCACGCCAGAAATTCCGCCCCATCAAAACGCCGCCCAAAAAGCCGGTGGTCCTCCCGCTTCAAAACTTCGGCGATGGCCTCGGTGTCGGGCGGCAATTCAGCCAATCGCTCCTCGTAGTCCTTGATGCGGGCCAAGCGCTTCAGCTCGTCAATCTCGACCGTGATGAAGCCATCTCGAAACTTATAACGCGGATGGCGACTTTGGGATCGGTCCAAGGGCAGTTGGTGGTTTGCCGCCATTCGTTCCATGTCCCGTGGCAATTGGAGTAGCAATTCCTCAGTTTGTTTTTTCGCCTCCTCATAAAGCCCTTCCAGATGGGGTGCCACATTGTTGGCGGTCTCGCGCAACTGATGGAAGAACGCCGCTTCCTGCTCGAGGATGGCCCGGATGTGGAACCACCATTTCTTTTCGACGTTGCTGGCGAGCTTTTCCCAAATGGCCTGGGCACGGGCAGCCGCTTCGGCCTCGGTTTTAGCTCGTGCGGCTCGTTCCCGCGCCTGGCTTCTGGTTTCAGCGAGCCAATCCGCGGGCTGCGATGTGATAGGTAGTTGAGCCTGATTCATAAAGGGATTTGTCTCCTGTTAAATACCGTGACGTACCCGGTGAAAAATATCGGGTTGAGCATGCCGTGATTTCCGGTGCCTCGCACTGAACGGGGGGGCACAGCCAAGGCGGAGCTTGCCGCCGGAGCGCCAGCCCCCTGACGTTTGCGCCGCAGCTTTCGGCGAGCCACAAGGAGGTTACGCTAATAAAGGGGCCGAGGCGGCCGGCCCACCAGCCCCACCAGACAGCCAGCCCCCGCTGGAAGCACCGGGCTGTGCGGCGGAAAACCAGCCCTCCGCTGGCCTTCATCGCGCAGCGGGCTACAAAGGAGGCCGGGGTAACAATTCGCCCCATCCTCAGTTTTTGTAAAAAATTGGCGCTCGTAAAACCGTCCGGCAATGACAAAATCATACATAGCCCCGTCATTGAGCCGCAAGCCAGTTTTTCAATTCAGCAATTCCGGGGCTGCTTAATACTTGCTCTGTAATAGCTGAATCACTGCCCGGCGTACGGGCTGGGCCAAAGACTGTAATTGCCGCCATAGGACTACCCCGCCAGGCTTACTAAAGCGGCCACGCCCCGCCCGCCCCCTTTCACAAGTTCAAAAAACCCAGGCCCGGGCGGGCTGTGCCCGCGCCGCGCATGGGAGGGCCGAGGCCGCCGGGGCGGGGGCTGCCGCCGGGGTTGCTTTATCATCGGGTTAACATTAGAGTGCCGCCGGCAACATGAATTGGCACGACAGCGTCGTTCTCATCACCGGGGGCACGGGTTCTTTTGGCCGCAAGTTTGTGGAGATATTGCTGCGCGAGCACCGGCCCAAGAAATTGATCATCTTCAGCCGCGACGAGCTGAAGCAGCACGAGCTGCAGCAGCTTTACCCCCACGGCGATGATTCGCCCCTGCGCTTTTTCCTGGGCGACGTGCGGGACCGGGAGCGGCTGGAGCGCGCCTTTCATGGGGTGGATGTGGTGGTGCACGCGGCGGCGCTCAAGCAGGTGCCGGCCTGCGAGTACAACCCCTTCGAGGCCATCCTCACCAATGTGATGGGGGCCAAAAACATCATTGACGCCGCGATTGATCAGGGGGTGAAAAAAGTGCTCGCCCTGAGCACTGACAAGGCCGTCAATCCGGTCAATCTCTACGGCGCCACCAAGTTGTGCGCCGAAAAATTGTTCATCCACGGCAACGCCTACGCCGGCGAATCGCCGGTGCGTTTCAGTTGCGTGCGCTACGGCAACGTGGTGGGCAGCCGCGGCAGTGTGATCCCGCTGTTCCGGCAGCAGCGCGCCACCGGGCGGATCACCCTCACGGATGCGCGGATGACCCGCTTCTGGATCACGCTCGAGCAGGGCGTGCGCTTTGTCATCCGCTGCGTCGAGGAAATGCACGGCGGCGAGGTGTTCATCCCCAAAATCCCGAGCATGCGCATCACCGATCTCGCCCAGGCCATCGCCCCCGGCTGCGCCGTGGAGACCATCGGCATCCGGCCCGGGGAAAAGCTGCACGAGGTGCTGCTGAGCGAGGACGAGGCCCGCCATGCGGTGGAGCTGCCGGACAAATATGTGGTGTTGCAGCCGTACGTGCCGGGCTTCGAGGCGCGCCACTGGCAGCACGGCGTGAAACTGCCGGACGGCTTCCGCTACGCCAGCGACACCAACACCCAGTGGCTCACCGTGCCTGAGCTGCAGCGCCTGGCCGGCGAGTGAACCCGGAGAGCGGCCTGATGAGCGAACAGCATCCCATCGAGATTCCCTACGGGCATCAGTTCATTGATGCAGCCGACATTGCCGCGGTGGAGGCCGTCCTGCGCTCCGATTATCTGACGCAGGGGCCGGCGATTGAACGCTTCGAGCGCAAGGTGGCCGAGTATTGCGGGGCGCGCCACGCCGTGGCGGTGTCCAGCGCCACCGCCGCCCTGCATCTGGGCGCGCTGGCGCTGGGGGTCAAGCCGGGGGATTACGTGCTGACCAGCGCCATCACCTTTGTGGCCAGCGCGAATTGCGCCCGCTACTGCGGGGCCAACGTGCTGTTTGTGGACATTGAGCCCGGCACGGCCAACCTGTGCCCGTTTGACCTGGAGCAAAAGCTGACGTACGCCTGGCTGGGGGAATGGCCGGTGCGGGTCATCGTGCCGGTGCATCTGGCCGGTCAATCCTGCAACATGCAGGCCATTCACGCGCTGGCCCGGTATTATAATGTGGCCGTGATGGAGGATGCCGCCCATGCCCTGGGCGGGCGTTATCAGGGGCGGCCGGTGGGCGGCTGCCAGTATTCGGATCTCGCCGTGTTCAGCTTTCACCCCGTCAAAATCATCACCACCGGCGAGGGCGGGGTCATCACCACCAACCGGGAGGATTTGTACGAGCAGCTCCTGCGCCTGCGCAGCCACGGCATCACGCGCGATCCCCGCCATCTGCAAAATCCCGTGCCGGGGCCGTGGTACTACGAGCAGATTGAGCTGGGTTACAACTATCGCATGACCGACCTGCAGGCCGCCCTGGGCGCGAGCCAGATGGACAAGCTGGACACCTTTGTGCGCCGCCGCCGCGAGCTGGCTGATCGCTATGAGCAACTGCTCCGCGGTCTGCCCGTCACGCCCCTGGCCCGGGCGCCCGAGGCGGAAAGCTCGTGGCATCTGTACATCATCCGCCTGAACCTCAAGGAGATTAAAAAACCGCACGCGGAGGTTTTCCGCCAGATGCGCCGCCAGGGCATCGGGGTGCAGTTGCATTACATTCCGGTCTTCCTGCAACCTTATTACAAAAGTTTGAATGCCATCCCCTGCCCCCAGGCCCTCGAGTATTACCAGGAAGCCATGACGCTGCCGCTGTACTATGGCATGACCGAGGCCCAACAAGATCGCGTGGTGGAGGCCCTCAAACGGGCCCTGCAATCCTGAGGCTGTGAGGTGTGCCCCTGCAACACCGCGCGCACTGAACCTGAAGCCACTGCCCATTTGAAACGGTCAACCCACGGTTAACCTGCGGAAAAACCCGGATGCTCAAACCCCGGTCATTGCTGTTGCGTGCGGATGCTTCTCCGGCCATGGGCACCGGCCACGTGATGCGCTGCCTGGCCCTGGCCGAGGCCTGGCAGGCCGGCGGCGGCCGCGCGCTGCTGCTCAGCCGCGCGCTGCCTCCCGCCCTGGTCCGCCGCGCCGAAGCGCAGGGCGTGGCCGTGCTGGAGCTGCCCGCCGCCGCCCAGGAAGGGGAGGACATTCGCCTCACCGCCCAGACCGCCGCCCGGCAGGATGCCCATTGGGTGGTGGTGGATGGCTATCATCTGCCGCCCGCGCTTTGCCCCATGCTGCAGGCGGCCGGCCTGCGGGTGCTGTGGGTGGATGACTTTGGCACCCCGGAGAGTTTTGCTCCGGACTTGTTGCTCAATCAGAACCTGGGCGCGGCGGCCGCGTGGTATCCCCACCTGGCGCCCTCCACCGAGCTGCTGCTGGGGCCGCGGTTTGCGCTGTTGCGCCGGGAGTTTGCCGGCTGGCACACCTGGGCACGCCCCATTCCCCCGCGCGCCGGCCGGTTGCTCGTGACGCTGGGCGGCAGCGATCCCGCCAATGTCACCGCCCGGGTCATTGAGGCCCTGCGGCGGCTGGGGGAGCGCGCGCCCACGGCCCTGATCCTGGCCGGGGCGGCCAATCCCCATGCCGAGGCCCTGGCCCGGGCCGTGGAGGGGCTGCCGCATCAACTCGTGCGCCAGGCCGACGACATGCCCCGGCTCATGGCGGAGGCGGATCTGGCCCTTGCCGCCGGCGGCACCACCGTCTGGGAGCTGGCTGTCATGGGCCTGCCCGCCCTGCTGCTCTGCCTGGCCGACAACCAGCGACGGAATTGCGAGGCCCTTGCCGCCGCCGGCGCGGCGCTGAATCTGGGCTGGCATGCGGAGGCCACTCCTGAGGCCATCGCCCAGGCCCTCGAGGCCCTCGCCGCCGACGCCCCCCGCCGCGGCGCCATGTCCGCCGCGGGGCGCCAATTGGTGGATGGCCGCGGCGCCGGGCGCGTCTGCCTGCACCTGCGCGAGGAGGACGTTCTGCTGCGCCCGGCCACGCTCAATGACGCGCGCCTGTTGTTTGAATGGTTCAACGAACCGGCGGTGCGGGCGGTCTCCTTTTCCAGCGAAAAGGTGTCGTGGGAACACCATCTGGCCTGGCTGCAAGCCCGCCTGGCCGATCCGCACCATGTGCTTTGGATGGCGGAGGCGGCCCCCGGGCGGCCGATCGGGCAGGCCCGCTTTGCGCTGGCGGGCGCGACGGCCACGCTGTCCATCAGTCTGGCGGCGGAGACCCGCGGGCAGGGCTGGGGCCCGCTGCTCATCTGGGCGGCCTGCCGGAAACTCTGCCGCCAGCATCCGGAGGTGGCCCGCGTGGAGGCCTGGATCAAGCCGGACAATGCGGCCTCGCGGCGGGCCTTTGAGAAAGCCGATTTCCTCCCCTGGGCGGAAAAAGACGTGCACGGCCAGCCCGCGCTGGTTTATGAATGGAAACGCCCCCTATGAGCCAGGAAGTGCATATTGCCGGACGCCCCATCGGGCCGGGGCACCCGGTCTATGTTGTGGCCGAGCTTTCCGCCAATCACGGCGGGAGTTTTGAACAGGCCGCCCAGACCCTTCGCGCCATGAAGGAGGCCGGGGCGGATGCGGTGAAGGTCCAGACCTACACCGCCGACACCCTGACGCTGGCCTCCGACCAGCCCTGGTTTCGCATCCAGGGCGGCACCCTCTGGGACGGCCGCACCCTGCACGAGCTGTACCAGCAGGCCGCCATGCCGTGGGAATGGACACCCCGCCTGCAGGCCCTCGCCGCGGAGCTGGGGCTGCACTTTTTCTCGACTCCCTTTGATTTTTCCGCCGTGGATTATCTCCAGCAACTGGAGGTCCCCGCCTACAAGATTGCCTCCTTCGAGCTGGTGGACCTGCCGCTGCTGCGCAAGGTGGCCGCCACCGGCAAGCCGGTGATTGCGTCCACCGGCATGGCCACTTTGGAGGAGATCACCGAGGCGGTCACCACGCTGCGCCAGGCCGGCGCCCGCGAGCTGGCCCTGCTCAAATGCACCAGCGCCTACCCGGCCCCGCCGGAGGAAATGCACCTGCGCACCCTGCCCGATCTGGCCGCCCGTTTCCAGGTGCCGGTGGGTCTCTCGGATCACACCCTGGGCCTGGCCGCGCCCGTGGCCGCCGTCGCCCTGGGCGCCTGCATCATTGAAAAACATTTCATCCTTTCCCGCTCCCTGCCCGGCCCGGACTCCGCCTTCTCGCTTGAACCGGCGGAGTTCCAGGCGATGGTCAAGGCCATTCGCGAAACCGAGCGGGCCCTGGGCCGCATCAACTACGAGCTCAGCCCCCAGGAAAGCAAGAGCCGCCAGTTCCGGCGCTCCCTCTTTGTGGTGGAGGCCATGCGGGCGGGCGAGGTGTTCACGCCCCAAAACGTTCGCTCCCTCCGCCCGGCAAACGGGTTGCATCCGCGGCACTATGAGGAAATCCTGGGCCGCCGCGCGGCCTGCGACATTCCCCGCGGCACGCCCTTGAGCTGGGAATTGATCCAGCCCCGGGAGCCGTGAAGCGGGCGGCGGCGAAGGCGCCGGCAAACCCCATCGGCCGGCGAGGGGGTTTGCCTTGGGCGGCGCTTTCATGTAATGTTTAAGCATCTCCAGGCGTCCAATAGTAGGCAGCCAGCGGTTTCCTTTGGCGGGAGACCGCCGGGGGCCTGCGGGTTGGGCCGGGTGCAGGCGCCCGAGATTGAGATATGAAGAACATCGCTGATCCGCTGGGGTGTCCGGAATATGCCGCGCTGGTGGCCGGCCAGGGGCCGCGTTTGACCCGCCGCTCGATGATGCGGGTGGGGTTGATGGGGGCCGCCAGCTTTCTGCTGGGGGATTTTCTGAGCTTTGGTCCGCTGGCGGCCACGCCCGATCCGGCCAAAAAACCCAAAGCCAAATCCGTCATCCAGATCTGGTTGTGGGGCGGGCCGTGTCATCTCGACACTTTCGATCCCAAGCCGGAGGCGGGCGCGGCGTATGCCGGTCCGCTGGTGTCGCCGATCGAAACGAATGTCAGCGGCATTCGCATTTGCGAGCTGCTGCCGTTGCTGGCGAAGCAGGCGGACAAATACACCCTCATCCGCAGCATGACGCACGGCAACAACGGCCACGAAACCGCCGCGTACTGGGTGCAGACCGGCCGCAGCCCCGGCGGCACGGACGTGTACCCCAGCATGGGGGCGGTCACGGCGCTGTTCAAGGGCTACGAGGCGGGCTACAGCGGTTTGATTCCGCCCTACATCGTGCTGACCGAGCCGCAGGGGCGTTTTTCGGAGGCGGGTTTTCTGGGGTCCAAATACAAGCCCTTTGCCACGGGTGGCGATCCGGCGCAGGCGCGCTTTGTGGTGGAGGGCGTGGTGGCGCAGGGGATCACCGACAAGCGGCAGCAGGACCGGCGCAATTTGTTGCAGGAAATTGACACTCTGCGGCGGCTGGCGCCGGCGGATCCGCAGGTTAAGGCCCTCAACGAGGCGGAGAAAATGGCCTATGACTTGATCCTGGGCGACGCGGGCAAGGTCTTCGATTTGTCCGAGGAAAAGGACGAGCTGCGGGATCGCTACGGGCGCAACACCTTTGGCCAGTCGTGCCTGGTGGCCCGGCGGCTGGTGGAGCGCGGTGTGCCGTATGTGACCATCAACTCGAAAGGCTGGGACACCCACAAGGAGCATTTCCAGGCCATGCGCCGCAAGCTGCCGGAATTGGACAAGGGGCTGGCCACGCTGCTGCAGGATTTGCACGATCGCGGCCTGCTGGAATCCACCATTGTCTGGTGTTGCGGGGAGTTTGGGCGGACGCCGAAGGTGGACGTGGAAGCCCCGTGGAATGGCGGGCGCGGGCATTACGGCAAGGTGTTCTCGGCCCTGGTCAGCGGCGGCGGCTTCAAGCCGGGCCAGGTGCTGGGCGCCTCCAGCGAGCGGGGCGAGGAGGTGAAGGAGCGGCCGGTGTATCCGGCGGATTTGATTGGGACGATGTACGAGCTGCTGGGCATTGATTTGCAGGCCCGGCTGCCCCATCCGCAGGGCAAGCCGGCCCGGGTGATGCCGGTGGGCGAGGAAGGGCTGAAGTCGGCGGGTTTGTTGCGGGAGATCATTTAATTCATGGCGGGGATGCACGTTGGGCGACTCATGGCCGCGCTGGCGGCGGTGATGGGGTGGGCCGCGGCGGCGCCGCTGGCGGCGCAGCGCAATCCTTATATCGGTTACCTGTACCCCGCCGGCGGGCGGCCGGGGACCACTTTTCAGGCGGTCTTGAGCGGGCAATATCTGGACGGCATCACCAACGCCGTGGTGACGGGCGGCGGGGTGGAGGGGGTGGTGGTGGAGCACATCAAGCCGCTGAACGGCCGCCAGTTGACGCTGCTGCGGGATCGCCTGCGCAACATGCAGCAGGCCCTGGCCAGCACGCCCAAAACCAATCCGGTGGTCAGCTTCGTCAGCGAGCTGAACACCAACCTCATCGAGCGCCTGGATCGCGCCGCGCTGGAGCGGGAGATGAATGAGATCCGGCGCAAACTGGCCAACCCCAAAAACCAGCGCCCGCCCAACCCGCAGTTGGCGGAGGATGTCGCCCTGCGCCTGACCCTGGCCCCGGATGCCCAGCCGGGCCGCCGCGAGCTGCGGATGCGCACGGCGGCGGGGTTGTCCAATCCCGTCGCGTTTTATGTGGGCGAGCTGCCGGAGCATGTGGAGGTGGAGCCGCGGCCCAACGCCACCGAGCTGGGCGCCAGCGTGGCGCTGCCGGTGGTGATCAATGGCCAGATCTTGCCGGGCGACGTGGACCGGTATCGCTTCAAAGGCCGCCGCGGCGAGCGGCTGGTGGTGCAGGTGCAGGCACGGCAGCTCATCCCGTATGTGGCGGACGCCGTGCCGGGCTGGTTTCAAGCCACCATTGGCCTGTACGACAGCCGCGGGCGGGAGCTGCAATATGTGGATGATTTCCGGCACAACCCGGATCCCGTGCTGTACTACGAGCTGCCGGCCGACGGCGAGTATGTCCTGGAAATCAAGGACGCCCTGTATCGCGGGCGCGAGGATTTTGTGTATCGCATCACCGCCGGGGCCGTGCCGTTCATCACCAGCATTTACCCCCTGGGCGGGCCGGTGGGGCAAACCACCAGGGTGGAGCTGAAGGGCTGGAATTTGACGCAAACCACGCTGGACATCACCCCCACTGCGGCGGGCATCCAATGGCTGCAGGTGCGCGGCGACAAGGGGGAGTCGCCCCCCGTGCCGTTTGCCGCCGACACCCTGCCCGAGCGGGAGGAAACCGAGGCCAACAACGTGGTGCGCACGGCGCAGCCGGTGGAGCTGCCGGTGGTGCTCAACGGCCGGATTGACCGCCCGGGCGATGTGGATGTGTTCGTGTGGGAAGGCCGGGCGGGCGAAACGGTGGTGGCCGAGGTCATGGCCCGCCGGCTGAATTCCCCGCTCGATGCGTTGCTGCGCGTCACGGATGCCCAGGGACGGACGGTGGCCTTGAACGATGATCACGAGGACAAGGCCAGCGGCCTGAACACGCATCACGCCGATGCGTATGTCCTGTTCAAGCTGCCGGCGGCGGGCCGTTATTTCGTCCACCTGAGCGACACGCAAAATCAGGGCGGGCCGGAATACGCCTATCGCCTGCGCTTGAGCGCGCCGCGGCCGGACTTCGAGCTGCGGGTGGTGCCGTCCAGCCTGAATGTGCGTCCCGGGGCCAGTGTGCCGGTGACCGTCCACGCCCTGCGCAAGGATGGATTCACCAATGAAATCAAGGTGGTGCTCAAAGACGCGCCCAGGGGCTTCGTGCTCGGCGGGGGGCGGGTGCCGGCGGGCACGAATGTGGCGCGGTTGAATCTCACCGCTCCGCCCGCGCCGGAGACCAACCTCCTGCGCCTCACCCTGGAGGGGCGGGCCGTGGTGGACGGGCAGGAGGTGGTGCGCACGGCCGTGCCGGCCGAGGACATGATGCAGGCCTTTTATTATCGGCATCTGGTGCCCGCGCAGGAATTGCTGGTGGCCGTGATCGGGCGTCCCGCTCCCCCGGCGCGTCCCGCCGCGGCGGCCAAAGCCGGGAATCCCCCGCCCAAGAAATAAGCGCGCCTTCAGCGGCTGAGACTTGGTCATCTCCCGCTGCCCACGCTCCGGCAGCGCAGCCCATTCCCTTGCGCCAAACGTTAACAGGCGTCCCGGCGCGGCGGCGTGAATCGGGCGGAAAATGAACATTATTGCCCCCACGCTGTCTATGGGGCAGGATACAGTGCATCAAGGCATGAGCACGGCATTAACGGCGATCAATCAGGAAGTGGCGCGGGCCTCGGCGTTTGTGCGCCCGCTGCTGGAGGAAATGGGCAGGGTCATTGTCGGCCAGTCGTATCTGGTCGAGCGCCTGATCATCGGGCTGCTGGCCAACGGCCATGTGTTGCTGGAGGGCGTGCCCGGCCTGGCCAAGACGCTTTCGGTCAAGACCCTGGCCGCCTGCCTCAACGTCAAGTTTGCGCGGCTGCAGTTCACGCCGGACATGCTGCCCGCCGATGTGATTGGCACGCAGATTTACAATCCGCAGACGGGGGGCTTCACCACGCGCCGCGGGCCGGTGTTTGCGCATCTGGTGCTGGCCGATGAAATCAACCGCGCGCCGGCCAAGGTGCAGAGCGCGCTGCTGGAGGCCATGCAGGAGAAGCAGGTGACGATTGGCGAGCAGACCTTCCGCCTGGAGGAGCCGTTTCTGGTGCTGGCCACGCAGAACCCGATCGAGCAGGAGGGCACCTACCCCCTGCCCGAGGCGCAGGTGGACCGCTTCATGCTCAAGCTCAAGATTGGTTATCCCTCGCGGGCAGAGGAGCGGCAGATTCTGGATTTGATGGCCCGCACCAGCGGGCTGCCGGCGGCGCGGCCGGTGGTCACGCCGCAGCAGATTCTGGCGGCCCGGGAGGTGCTCAATGAGATTTATGTGGATGAGAAGGTGAAGGATTACATTGTGGATCTGGTGTGCGCCACGCGCGATCCGGCGGCCTACAAGCTGCCGTTGCAAGGCATGATCCAACTGGGCGCCTCCCCGCGCGCCACCATCGCGCTGACCCTGGGCGCCAAGGCCCACGCCTTCCTCAAGGGCCGCGGCTACGTGACGCCGCAGGATGTCAAAACCATTGGCATGGATGTGCTGCGCCATCGGGTGACGGTGACCTACGAGGCCGAGGCGGAGGACAAGACCAGCGAAACCATCATTCAAAAGATTTTTGACGAACTGCCCGTGCCGTGAGGCGCGGGCGGGGCGGGCGCCCCGGCCTATGATCCCCCCGGAAATTCTCAAAAAAATCCGGCAGATTGAAATCCGCACCAACCGGCTCGTGACCGAGACGCTGGGGGGGCAGTATCACAGCGTCTTCAAGGGGCAGGGCATGAACTTTGACGAGGTGCGCGAGTACCAGCCCGGCGATGAGGTGCGCGCGATTGACTGGAATGTCACCGCCCGGATGAATCATCCCTTCATCAAGAAATTTGTGGAGGAGCGCGAGCTGACCGTCATGCTGCTGGTGGACGCCAGCGGCAGCGGGCGCTTTGGCTCCGCCGGGCCGTCCAAGCGCGAGCTGGCGGCGGAGATTGCGTCGGTGCTGGCCTTCTCGGCCATCCGCAACAACGACAAGGTGGGGCTGGCGTTGTTCACGCGGCAGGTGGAAAAGTTCATCCCGCCGCGCAAGGGCCGCCGCCACGTGCTGCGGGTCATCCGCGAGATTTTGTTTTACGCGCCGCAGCAGGCGCAGACCGATCTGGCCGGGGCTTTGGACTTTCTCAACCGGGTCCTTCCCCGCCGGGCGATTGTGGTGGTGCTGTCGGATTTTCTGGACAACACGCCGCGCTGGGCGCGCCGGGCGCCCCTGCCGTCCCCGCCCTGGCTGTCCGCCCTGCGGCAGGCCCGCCGGCGGCATGATGTGGTGTGCGTGCAGATCACCGATCCCCACGAATTCACGCTGCCCGATGTGGGCCGGCTGGTGTTGCAGGACGCCGAAACCGGCGAGCAGGCGGTGGTGGACACCGGCCACGAGGCCTGGCGCGCCGCCTGGCAGCAGCAGCGCCGCCAGCAGCAGGCGCAGCTCGAGCAAACCTTCCGGCTTGCCCGCACCGATGCCCTGCAGGTGCGCACGGATCAACCGTACGAGGCCGCGCTGGGCCGTTTCTTCGCCACGCGCGAAAAACGGCGGCTGCGCGGATGAGCGTTTATGGCGGCGGGTTTGCCCATGCCTCAACCTTCTGCGCCGGCGGCCGTGACCAACGCCGTGGAGGAGCTGCGGCCGCTCAAACCGCCGGTGGACATCCCGTCCGGCTGGGCCTGGCTGGGGTGGGTGGCGGCGTGCCTGCTGCTGGCGGCGCTGGCGTGGGGGCTGTGGCGGTGGTGGCAGAAGCGGCGCCTGGCCCCGCCCGCGGCCGCCGCCCCGCCGCTGCCGCCGCACGTGGAGGCCCGCCGGCGGCTCGAGGCGGCCTGGCAGCTTCTGGGAGATCCGGAGCGCTTCACCGTGGCCGTGTCCGCCGCCCTGCGCTGGTATCTGGAGCGCCGCTTTCATCTGCCCGCCCCGGAGCGGACCACGGAGGAGTTTCTCCAGGATTTGCAGCGCACCCTGCTGTTGCAGCCGCGCCACAAGGAGCTGCTGGCCGATTTTCTGACGGAGTGCGATCTGATCAAGTTCGCCCGCTTCGAGCCGACGGAGGAGGCGCTGCGCCGGTTGCATGCCGCGGCGCTGCGCCTGGTGGATGAAACTTCGCTGGTGGAAACCGTGCCGGCGGCGGAGGCCCCGCCCGCCGCGCCTGCGTGCCGGTCATGACCTTTGCGCATCCCCAACTGTTATGGTTGCTGCTGCTGGTGCCGGCGGTGGCGTGGCTGGTGGGGCGCACGGGCCGGCGCGCGGCGCTGGTGTATTCCTCGCTGCAACTGCTGCCCACGGGGCTGCGGCCGGCCCGCTCGGCGCCGGGGAGCTGGCTGGCGCATTTGCGCTGGCTGGCGCTGGCGCTGGCCCTCGTGGCGCTGGCCCAGCCGCGGCGGACCCACACCGAGACGTCCATCAGCGCGAGCGGGGTGGACATCATGGTGGCGCTGGACATGTCGGGCAGCATGGAGGCCATGGACTTCAACCTGCGGGGGCGGGATGTGAACCGGCTGGACATGGCGCGGGAGGTGCTGCGGGAGTTCATCAAGAAACGGCCCAGCGATCGGATCGGCATCGTGGCCTTTGCCGGGCGCCCGTACGTGGCGGCGCCGCTGACGCTGGACCATGATTTTCTGCTGCAGAATCTGGAGCGGCTGCAGTTGGGGGCGGTGCGCGAATACAACTCCACGGCCATCGGCTCGGCCCTGGCCACGGCGGTGAATCGGCTGGAGCACGTGCCCGCCAAAAGCCGCCTGGTGATCCTGATGACCGACGGCCAGAACAACGCGGGCAAGGTGCCCCCGCTGGCGGCGGCCGAAGCCGCCCGGGCGCTGGGCATCAAGGTGTACACCATCGGCATCGGGCGGCAGGGACAGTCGTATGTGCTGCGCCAGTTCATGGGCCGGCTCATCCGCGAGCCGGTGCTGGTGGACATTGACGAGGAGACCCTGCAGAAAATCGCCGAGCTTACCGGCGGCAAGTATTACCGCGCCGACAACACGGAGCGTTTCCGCCAGATTTACGAGGAGATTGACCGCCTGGAGAAAACCGAGGTGGTCATCAAAAAATTTTCGCAGCACACCGAGCTGGCGCACTGGCTGCTGCTGGGGGCGGTGGGGCTGCTGGTGCTGGAAATGGTGCTGAGCCAGACCTGGCTGCGACAGTTGCCATGAGATTTGCCGAACCCCAACTGTTATGGCTGCTGCTGCTGGTGCCGGCGGCGCTGTGGCTGTTCTGGCACCTGGGCCGGCGGCGCCAGGCGCTGCTGGAGCGCTTCATTCACGCGCGGCTGCTGCCGGGCCTCACCGAGGGGTTCTCCCCGGCCCGCCGGCGCGGGCGGCAGGCGCTGCTGCTGGCGGCGCTGGCCCTGCTGATTGTCGCCGCCGCCCGGCCGCAGTGGGGGTATCACTGGGAGGAGGTCAAACGCCGGGGCGTGGACATTCTGCTGGCCGTGGACACCTCCCGCAGCATGCTGGCCGAGGACATCAAGCCCAACCGCCTTGAACGCGCCAAGCTTGCCGCGCTGGACCTGGCCCAGACGGCCCGCAGCGACCGGGTGGGGCTGATTGCCTTTGCCGGCTCGGCGTTTCTCCAATGCCCGCTGACGATGGACACCGAGGCCTTCCGGCAGAGCGTCATGATGCTGGACACGGAAATCATTCCGCAGGGCGGCACCGCGATTGCCGAGGCGATCGAAGTGGCGCAGGCCGCCTTCACCAACGCGGGCGAAAGCCACAAGGTGCTGGTCGTGTTTTCGGATGGCGAGGATCACGAGGCCGGCGTGCTGGAGGCCGCCGCCGCCGCCGCCAGGGCGGGCATCAAGATTTTTACCATCGGCATCGGCACGCCCGAAGGCGAGGAATTGCGCGTGCCCGAGCCGGGCGGCCGCCGCGAAACGGCGCGGGATGCCGAGGGCCGGCCCGTGCGCACCCGGCTGGAGGAGCGCCTGCTGCACGAGGTGGCCACCACCGGGGGCGGGTTTTATCTGCGGCTGGCCGGGGCGGGCACCATGGCCCTGCTGTACGAAAAAGGCATTGCCCCCCTGCCCAAAGCCGAGCAGGCGGCGCGCATGGTGCGCGTCTATCATGAGCGGTATCACTGGCCGCTGGGGCTTGCCATTTTGCTGCTGCTGGCCGAAATTCTCGTGGGCGATTGTCCCATGCGTGAACGCTGGACATGGCGCCGCGCCCGGCGCGTGGTGTGGGGGCTGGCCGGCCTGGCCCTGCTGTGGGCCGGCGGGCCGGCGCAGGCGGTGTCGCCCGCGGAGGCCCGCCGGGAGCTGGATCGCGGTTACCACAAGGCGGCCAAAAAAGCCTATGAAGAGCTGCTGCTCAAACGTCCGGAGGACAACCGCCTGCGCTACAACCTGGGCGTGGCGGCCTTCCGCGATCGCGATTACGAGCGGGCCGCCCGGGAATTCGAGGCGGCGGCGATGACCCCCGAAAACCTGGATTTGCAGCAGCGCGCCTTCTACAACGCCGCCAGCGCGCGCTATCATCTGGGCCAGGCCGAGCCGGAGCTGGAGAAGAAAAAGGCCGCCTGGCAGACCGCCACCAATCATCTGGCCCATGCCCTGCGCCTGAATCCGCAGGATGCCGATGCCCAGCACAACCTGGAGGTCATCCGGCGCAAACTGGAGGAGCTGGAGCAGCTTCAACAGCAGCAGCAGCAGCAACAGCAGCAGTCCTCCTCCAATTCCCAGGATTCGCAGGGGGAGAACTCCCCCAACCCCTCCCAGCAATCCCAGGCGCAAAATGAGCAGCAAGGCGGACAGAATGCCCGGCAGCCGGAGCAGAACCCGGCGCCGCAGGCTCAACCGCAGCCCACGCCGGACCAGCAGCAGCAGCAACAGCAGGGCGATCGTTCACCCGCGGAGGCGCAAGACGCCGCGGGCAACAAAAATCCGCCGCCCGAGGGACAAGGCCAGGCGGATCCCTCCCGCGCGGTCAAAGTCATGGGCCTGACGCCGGAGCAGGCGCGGCAGTTGTTGGAGGCGGCCAAGGTGGAGGAGAAAATGCTGCCCTACATTCCGCCGGAGGCCGCTGATGCCCGCAAGCGCTCCAACCGCACTTTCAAGAATTGGTAGGCCCGCAGCCGGCGCGGGGGCGCAATTTTTTCGTGCATGAGCGGTCACACCCATTAACATCACCGCCGTGAACGGGTACCAGCAGCTTCTGGAAGCCACCATTGCCCACCTGGAAGAGCTGCGGCATCGCGGCCAGTCCTGGGTTTTGGTGAAACCTGAAACCCTGGCCGCGCTGGCCAGGCCGGCCGTGGCCGCGCCACGGCGGCCGGCGGCCGCCCCAGCGCTGCCGCCCGCGCCGTCTGCGTCCCCCGCCCCGCCGAAACCCTCCCTGCCGCCCGGCACTCTGGGTTTTGTTACCGCGCCGAAACCGCCGGCAGCGCCGCCCTCCGCTGCGCCGGCGCCGGGGCCGAAGCCGGTGCCGGTGGAGGCCGGGGATCGCGAGCTGGCCCTGGCCTCCCTGCGGGCCCGGGTGCTGGCCTGCGTCAAGTGCCCGCATCTGGTTCGCAGCCGCCGCACGGTGGTTTTTGGGGTAGGCAACCTATACGCCGATTTGATGTTTGTGGGCGAGGCGCCGGGGGCGGATGAAGACGCGCAGGGGGAGCCGTTTGTGGGGGCGGCGGGCCAGTTGCTGACCAAAATGATCCAGACCATGGGCCTGCGGCGGGAGGAGGTTTTCATAGCCAACGTGCTCAAATGCCGGCCGGACACCCCGGGCCAGACCAGCGGCAACCGCAAGCCCACGCCCCAGGAAATGGTCACCTGCCTGCCGTGGCTGCAGCAGCAGATTGATCTGATCCGGCCCAAGGTGCTCGTGGCCCTGGGCGCCACGGCCCTGGAGGGGCTGACCCAGCAGAGAGTTTCCATCACCAAGGAGCGGGGGGTGTGGCGCGATTACCGCGGCATCCCGCTCATGCCCACGTATCACCCCGCCTACCTGCTGCGCAATCAATCCCTCGCCGCCAAGCGGCAGGTGTGGGAGGATTTGCTGCAGGTGATGGAGAAGCTGGGCCTGCCGATCAGCGAAAAACAGCGCCAATATTTTCTGAAAAAGTAACCTGCCATGCCCCGTCCCGCCTCTTCCGGCCGCGAGTCCGCCGCCGCCCGCGCGGCGCGCGTCGCGCGCCTGTGCGCCGCATTGCGGGCCACCTACCCCGACGCGCATTGCGAGCTGAATTACACCAATCCCCTGGAGCTGCTCATCGCCACCATCCTCTCCGCGCAGTGCACGGATGCGCGGGTGAATCAGGTCACGGCCATCTTGTTTCAGAAATACCGCTGCGCCGCCGATTACGCGCGCGCGCCGCAGGCCGAGCTGGAGAAGGACATCCAGAGCACCGGATTTTATCGCAACAAGGCCAAAAGCATCCAGGCCGCCTGCCGCGCGCTGGTGGAGCGCCACGGGGGGGAGGTGCCGCGCACCATGGAGGAGTTGACCGCGCTGGCGGGCGTGGGGCGCAAGACGGCCAACGTTGTCCTCGGCAACGCCTTTGGGCTGAATGAGGGCATTGTGGTGGACACCCACGTGAGCCGGCTGGCGGCGCGGCTCCAGCTCACGCCCGAGAAAGATCCGGAGAAAATCGAGCGCGAGCTCATGGAGCTGGTCCCGCGCGCGGAGTGGACGCGGTTCAGCCACTGGCTGATCTGGCATGGCCGCCGCCGTTGCAGCGCCCGCAAACCGGACTGCGCCCACTGTGAAATCCGCGCCCACTGCCCCAGCGCGGACAAAGTCTAGCGCCCCCTGCCGTCTGCATGGCCGACACGCTGCATGCCTGGTATTACCTGCCCTGCGCCCTGCACGAGCCGGCCTTCAACATGGCGTTGGATGAGGCGATCCTGCGGGCCGCTCCGGCCCTTGGCCGGCCGGTGCTGCGGTTCTACGGCTGGAGCGCGCCGGCGGCCACGTTTGGTTTTTTCCAGAAATACGCCGAGCTGGAGCGGCTCACCGCGCTGCGCCCGCTCATCCGGCGTCCCACCGGCGGCGGGCTGGTGCCCCATGACGCGGATTGGACCTACAGTGTGGCGGTGCCGCCGGCCGATGCCTGGTATGACCTGCGCGCCGCGCAGAGTTATCAGCGGATGCATCAATGGATTCAGGGCGCGCTGGCGCGGCTGGGCCTCGCCACCGAGCTGGCCCCCCAGCGCCGCGAGGAAGCGCCCGGGCAGTGTTTTGCGGGTTACGAGCAATTTGATCTGCTGCGCCACGGGCGCAAGATTGCCGGGGCCGCCCAGCGCCGCACCCGCGAGGGGCTGCTCATCCAGGGCTCCCTTCAGCCGCCCCCGCGCGGTCTGGCCCGCGCCGATTGGGAGGCGGCCATGCTCGCCCACGCGCGCGAGCAATGGCAAGTGGGCTGGGAGGTGCTCGTCCCGCCCCCCGCCCTGCTGGAGGAAGCCCGCCATCTGGCGGCCACCAAGTACGCCTGCCCCGCCTACAACGCCCGCCGTTGAGGCGGCGCCCGGGCGGCAGGGCACGGCCGGGGCGGATGGCGTTTTCATGCCGGGGGAGATGTCTCCGGGGCCCAATCCACGGCGGAGGCAGCAGGAGAGGGAGCATTATTACGGTTTTGCCGTCTCACAGGGAGAGTGATACAAATACTTATGATGCGCACATGGCTAGCCCTGCTGGGGACGGTTTTGGCCGTCCAGATTCCACTTATGGCTGGTGTGAGAGATGCCCAATGGAAGAAAGTGGACGAGGCCATCAACCAAGGCCTGCCCAAATCGGCCATTGAGGCCCTCGAGCCCATCATTCAGGGGGCCACCAAAGACAAGGCCTGGGGCGAGGTGGCCAAGGCCGTCTGCCGGAAGATCGTTCTGGAGGCCAACATTCAGGGCAACAAGCCGGAGGAGAAGATCACGCGGTTGCAGGCCGAGATTGCCAAGGCGCCGCCGGAGCTGAAACCAATCTACCATGCCCTGCAGGCGACGTGGTACTGGCACTATTTCCAGCAAAACCGCTGGCGCTTCATGCAGCGCACCGCCACCGCCACCGAGCCGGGCAAGGATTTCACCACGTGGGATTTGCCCCGGCTGTTTGCGGAAATTGACAAGGAATTCACCGCCGCGCTGGCGGCGGCGGATTTGCTGAAGCAGATGCCGGTGGCGCAGTTTGATGACCTGCTGATCAAGGGCACCATTCCCGATCGGTACCGGCCGACGATGTACGATTTTCTGGCGCACGAGGCCCTGCAATTCTACACCTCCGGCGAGCAGGCCGCGGCCAAGCCGCAGGACGCCTTTGAAATCCCGGCCACCAGCCCGATTTTGGAGCCGATGGCCGCCTTTCTGGCCTGGAATCCCGAGACCACCGATACGGAGTCGCCCAAGCTCAAGGCCCTCCGGCTGTATCAGGCCCTGCTGCGTTTTCACCAGCCGGATGCTGATCCCACCGCGCGGTTGGATGTGGATCTGGCGCGGCTGCATTACGGGTACAACACGGCGTTTGGGGATGAGAAACGCGCCCGTTACAAGGCGGCCTTGAAGGCGTTTGTGGATCAATGGGCGGATCACGAGCTGGCCGCCATGGCGTTGCATCGGTGGGCCGTGGTGGTGCGCGACGAGGGCGACTGGGTGGAGGCCCACCGGCTCGCCTCCCGCGGGGCGAAGGTTTATCCCAAGAGCGCCGGGGGCATGATGTGCCGCAATTTGGTGACCGAGATCGAGAGCCGCGAGCTGAGCCTCAACACCGAGCGGGTGTGGAATGCGCCCTGGCCGCCGATCCGGGTGCACTACCGCAATCTGACCGAGGTCCACTTCCGCCTGGTGCCGTGGGACTGGAATGCCGCCTTCTCCAATCGCGGCCGCCGGCCCGAATGGCTGGACGACGCCGGGCGCAAGGAAGTTCTCAAACGCGCGCCGGCGCAGGCGTGGTCCGTGAAGCTGCCGGCCACCACCGATTATCAGAGCCGGGTGGAAAAGGTGGCGGTGCCCGAGAACCTGAAGCCCGGCTTTTACTACCTCCTGGCCAGCGCGAAGGCCGACTTTGGCGAGCAGGATAATGTGGTGCACTTCACCGATATCTGGGTGAGCGAGCTGGCCCTGATCCCGCGCACCTTCAACGGGATGCTGCAGGGCTTTGTGCTGGACGCGCGGAGCGGCGAGCCGGTGGCCGATGCCGAGGTGCGGAGCTGGCATTTCGACGCCCAGGGCAACCGCGTGGCCAACGCGCCGGTGCGCACGGACGAAAACGGGCTGTTTATCGTGGATGCCCCGGCGCAGCGCGGCCACATCCTGCACGTCCGGCATCAGGGCCAGGAGCTGGCCACCCAGAATGAATATTGGGCCTCGAGCCCCGGGCGCCGGCGGCCGACTTCGCAAACGCTGTTCTTCACCGATCGGGCGCTTTACCGGCCCGGCCAGACCATTTCGTTCAAGGGCATCTGCCTGCAGGTGGATCAGGAGCAGGACAAGTACGAGCTGCTGCCCGGCCAGAAGTTGACGGTGGTGCTGGCCGATCCCAACGGCAAGGAGGTCGAGCGCCGCGAAGTGCAGGCCAATGATTTCGGCTCGTTCAGCGGCAGCTTCACCGCGCCGCGCGATCGCGTCACCGGGCGCATGCGGCTTTTTGTGCAGGGCGGCCCCAATGGCAGCACCACGGTGAGCGTGGAGGAATACAAGCGGCCGAAGTTCCAGGTCGCCCTGGAAGCCCCCAAAACCGCGGCGCGCCTGAATGACCGCGTGGAGCTGGGCGGCAAGGCCGAGAGCTACACCGGCGCGGCGGTGGACAACGCGCTGGTGAAGTACCGGGTGGTGCGCGAGGTGCGCTACCCCGTCTGGTGGCGCTGGTATTGCTGGTGGGATCCCTTCCCGCCATCGGGCGCCCAGGAAATTGCGCATGGCAGCACCCGCACGGGCACGGATGGGACGTTCAAGGTGGAGTTTGTGGCCAAACCCGATCCGTCCATCTCCCCCACCAACGAGCCGACCTTCCATTTCACCATCTATGCGGACGTGACGGATGCCACGGGTGAAACGCGCTCGGCCCAGCGGGCGGTGGTGGTGGGCTACACGGCGTTGCAGGCCAGCCTTGCGGCCGAGGAATGGCAGGTGAGCGAAAAACCGGTGGCCATTGCCCTCTTCACCGCCACCCTGGACGGCGAGGGGCAGGCCGCCGAAGGGGCGCTGAAGATTTATCAGGTGGAGCAGCCGGCGGCGGTGATCCGGCCCGAGCTGGCGCCGCCCTACCACCCGCGCGGGCGCGGCGGGGCGCAGGCGGGGGGAGCGGAGCAACCGGGGCCGACGGCGGATCCCAACACCTGGCCCCTGGGCAAGCTGGTGGCCGAGCGCGGCCTGACCACGGCCACCAACGGCCGCCAGACGGCCAGCTTCAACCTGGCGCCCGGGCTGTATCGGGCGATCTTTGAGACCCAGGATCGTTTTGGCAAACCCGTCAAGGCCATGCTGCCGCTGCAGGTGCTCGAGCCGGCGGCGGAAAAACTTAACCTCAAGCTTCCCAGCCTGCTGGCCGCGCCGAAATGGCAGTGCGAGCCGGGCGAGGAGTTTATGGCCGTGTGGGGCACGGGCTACGACACCGGCCGGGCCTACGTTGAAATCGAGCATCGCGGCAAGATGATCCAGAAGTATTGGACCCGCGCGGGCCGCACGCAGGAGCAGATCAAGCAGGCGGTGACGGAAGCCCAGCGCGGCGGCTTCACCCTGCACGTGACCCAGGTGCGGGAAAACCGCGCCTATTTGGAGAGCCGGCGCATCGAGGTGCCCTGGAGCAACAAGCAACTGCAACTGAAGTGGGAGCGGCTGGTCTCGAAACTGCTGCCCGGCCAGAAGGAAACCTGGAGCCTGGTGATCTCCGGTCCCAACGCCCAACGGGCCGCCGCGGAGATGGCGGCCGCGCTGTATGATGAATCGCTGGACGCCTATCTCAAGCACAACTGGATGCAGCGGTTCAACATTTTCCGCACCGATTACTCCAACTTGAGCCGGCAGTTTGAAAACGTGCTGAAGCACTTCAACCATCTCTACGGCGGGTGGCGCGAGGAGTATGTGGGCGTGGACTGGCGCTACCGCGCCTTTCCGCCGGATCTGACGCAAAACCTGTGGGGCTACATGTACTTTAGCGGCCGGGGCGGCGGCCGCGTTCTGATGGCCCGGCGCGGCGTCGAGATGGAAGCCGCCATGGCCGACGGGGCGCCGATGGCCGCCATGGCGATGCCCGCCGCTCCCCCGCCCGGCCTGGCCGGCGAAAACGCCGCCATGCGCCAGGCCGGCGCGCCCATGGACATGGCCAAGGCCGCCGAGGCCCAAAGCGATCGCGCCGCCGCCACCCGGGAAGAACGCAAAGGCGCCGGGGCGGGCGCGGGCGGCGCGCCGGATTTAAGCAAGGTAAGCCCGCGCAAAAATTTGAATGAAACGGCCTTTTTCTTCCCGCAACTGATTGCCGACAAGGACGGGGTGGTGCGCCTGGAGTTCACCATGCCGGAGGCGCTGACGACGTGGCGTTTCCTGGGCTTTGCGCACGACAAGGAGCTGCGCTCGGGTTTCATCGAAGAAAAGGTGGTGACGGCCAAGGATTTGATGGTGCAGCCCAACCCGCCGCGCTTTTTGCGCGAGGGCGACACGCTGGAGTTCACCGTCAAAATCTCCAACCAGTCCACCGAGCGCCAGACGGGCAAGGTGGTGCTGACCTTGCGCGAGGCGGCCACCGACGCGCCGGCGGACAAGAAGCTGGGCAACACCCGCAACGAGCTGGCGTTTGACATTCCGCCCAAGGAATCCCGCACGTACGCCTGGCGGTTGAGCGTGCCGGACGGCCTGGGCTTCCTGATTTACAAGGCGGTGGCCTCCACCGGGAAGCTGGCCGATGGCGAGGAGGGCCATCTGCCCGTGCTTTCGCGGCGCATTTACGTGACCGAATCGCTGCCCCTGCCGATCCGCGGCGCGGGCACCAGGAAGTTTGAGTTCACCAGGCTGGTGAAGAACCGCTCCAGCACCCTGCAGCATCAGGGTTTCACGGTGCAGATGGTGTCGCAGCCCGCGTGGTATGCGGTGATGGCGCTGCCGTACCTGATGGAGTATCCGTATGAATGCTCGGAGCAGATCTTCAACCGTTACTACGCCAACACCCTGGCGCGGCACATCGCCCACAGCGATCCCAAAATCCGCCGCATTTTTGACCAGTGGAAAAACACCCCGGCGCTGGACAGTCCGCTGGAGAAAAACCTCGAGCTGAAGTCGGTGCTGCTGGAGGAGACGCCGTGGTATCGGGACGCCCAGAATGAAAGCCAGGCCCGCCGCAATGTGGGGCTGCTGTTTGAGGACAACCGCCTCAATTACGAGCTGAATCGCGCCCTGCAAAAGCTCACCGAGATGCAAATGAACGACGGCCGCTGGCCGTGGTTCCCCGGCGCGCCGGGGGACGACTACATCACCCTCTACATCGTCACCGGGTTTGGCCGGCTGCGGCATCTGGGCTGCGATTTGAAGGTGGATCCCGCCCTCCGGGCGCTGGGCCGCCTGGACGAATGGATGACCGAGCGGCATGAGCAGATTCTGCGCACGATGAAGAATCCCGACGATTACGCGCCCAGCTTTCTGGATGCCCTGTACCTCTACGGGCGCAGCTTCTTCCTCAAGGACAAGGCCGTGGGCAAGCCCCATGAGGCGGCGGTGCAGTTTTACCTGAAGCAAGCGCGCAAACACTGGCTCAAGCTGGGCGTCCGGCAGAGCCAGGCGCATCTGGCCATTGCGCTGAAGCGCTGGGGCGGGGCCGAGAACGTGGAGGCCGCGCAGGCGATCATGCGCTCCATCAAGGAGCGCTCGGTGTCGAACGAGGAGATGGGCATGTTCTGGCGCGATCTGGAGCTGTCGTGGTGGTGGTTCCACGCGCCCATTGAAACCCAGGCGTTGATGATCGAGGCGTTTGACGAGGTGCTGAACGACGCCCGCGCCGTGGAGGACTGCAAGGTCTGGCTGCTCAAGCAGAAACAAACCCAGAACTGGAAGACCACCAAGGCCACGGCCGATGCGGTGTACGGCCTGCTGCTGCGGGGCAGCAATCTGCTTGCCAGCGACGCCCTGGTGGAGGTGAGCGTGGGCGGCCTGGCCATCAAGCCGGAGAAGGTGGAGGCGGGCACCGGGTTCTATGAGAAACGCTTCAGCGGGGCCGAGGTGAAGAGCAAGATGGGCCAGATCACCGTCAAAAAGACCGATGCGGGGGTTTCCTGGGGCAGCGTGCACTGGCAATACCTGGAGGACATGAGCAAGGTGACCCCCTACGAGGGGACGCCGCTCAAACTCAAAAAGACGTTGTACGTTAAAACCACCACCAAGAAAGGCCCGGTGCTCGAGCCGGTGAAAGGCCCCGTGAACGTGGGCGACGAGCTGGTGGTGCGGATCGAGCTGCGCGTGGATCGCGACATGGAATACGTGCATCTCAAAGACCAGCGGGGCAGCGGCGTGGAGCCGGTGAATGTGCTCTCACGCTACCGGTATCAGGACGGGCTGGGCTACTACGAGAGCACCCGCGACACGGCGAGTCATTTCTTCATCAGCTATCTGCCCAAGGGCGTGTATGTGTTTGAATACTCCACCCGCGTGCAGCACCGGGGCACCTACCAGACCGGCATGGCCTCGATCCAGTGCATGTACGCGCCGGAGTTCAACAGCCACTCGGAGAGCTTCACGCTGGTGGTGAAGTGAGCGGCCGCCGCCGCCCCTGCAGGGGCGGGATCAAACGCTCCGGCGCGGATCAGGGCGTGGCGGGCGGGGAATCCTGGGGTTGATCCTGCCCGGTCGGTTGCTCGATGGGGAACCAGAGGATCGCCCGCGCGCCGCCTTCGGGGCGGTTGAGCACCTGGATGCGGCCGCCGTGCCATTCCATGATCTGGCGGCTGACGGTCAAGCCCAGGCCGGTGCCCTGGCCGGTGGGTTTGGTGGTGAAAAACGGCTCGAAGATGCGGGTCAGTTTTTCCGGCGGAATGCCCGGGCCGGTGTCGTCCACCACCGCCTCCACCACGGGCTGGCCGGCATGAAAGCGCAGGGCCTCGCGGCTGCCGGCCTCGAGGCGGACCTCGTCGGCCGCGAGGGTGCGGACGTGGGTGCGGACGGTGAGGGTGCCGCCATTTTCCATGGCCTGACAGGCATTGAGAAGGAGGTTGACGAACACCTGGGAGAGCTTGTGGGCATCGCCGCGGATGAGGGGCAGATCGGGCGCCAGATGGGTCTGCACCTGGACCAGGGCCCCCACCTGCTCATGGCGGGTCAGGGCGAGGGCCTGCTGGATGATCTCGTTCAAGTTCACCGGCTTCAGCTCCAGGTCCCGCGGCTTGGAGAAGTCCAGCAGGCCCAGGATGATGTTGTCGGCGCGGCGGATGGCCTGGCGCATGTCCTCCACCACGGTGCGGAGGGTGGGGTCCTGCATGTCCACCGAGCTGGCCAGGTAATCCAGCCCCATGCCGAGGATGGCGAGGGGATTTTTGACCTCATGGGCCACGCCGGCGGCCAGGCGGCCCACGCTCTGCATTTTCTCGGCCTGGATGAGCTGCATTTGCGCGGCCTTCAACTCCTCATGGGAGCGCTGCAGCTCGGCGTTGGCCTTTTTGAGCTGCTCGGTCATCTCGCGCAGCGAGGTGATGTCGCGCGAGATGCCGAAGGTGCCGATGATGTTGCCCTGCTTGTCCCGAAACGGCATTTTGGTGGTGTGGGCCCAGCATTTCTTGCCGTCGGGCAGGGTTTCGAGCTCGATGCGGCCGATGAGCGGCTGGCCGGTGCGGATGATTTCCTGTTCATCCTCGAAGGCCGGGCGGGCGTGTTCCAGGGTGAAGAAGTCAAAGTCGCTCTTGCCCACGGCCTCGCGGGGGTGTTGCAGGCCGAACAGGTCGGCCAGCGCGCGGTTGATGCGGAGGAAGCGGCTCTGGGTGTCCTTGAAGTAAATGCGGTCGGGCAGGTTGTCCAGCAGCGTGTGAAACAAATCGCGCTCGCGCTGCAATTCCTCCTCCAGGCGGGCGCGGCTGGCGATTTCCTCCTTCAGCTCGCGGGTGCGCTGGGCGACCAACTGCTCGACGTAACTGGCCCGCTGCATGATGAGGCGCTGGTAATTCACCAGAAAGCCGGTGAACATGAGGCCGACCACCAGGATGGCCCAGAAGCTCCAGGAGCGGTAGGCCGCCATGAACTGCCGCGTGGGATAGCACAGCACCGCCCACGGGCGGCCCGCCAGATCCACGGCCCCCTCCCACACGATGGGGCTGCGGCGGAGGCGCTTGATTTCCTCCAGCGGCTGCCGCCGGACGCTCCAGCCGGCGGGGGTGAAATGAATGGTGAGCGGCGCGCCGTCCTCGGTGGATTCATCGGCCAGAAAGACCTCCACATTTTTCAGCGCGCCCGCCGGCAAAGCCCGCCGGACCAGGCCCTCGACGGTGACCACGGCGGTGAGGAAGCCGGCCAGGTTTTTCTGCCGCTGCTCCACGGTTTCGGCCGGCAGGCCGTTGGTGTACACGGCCTGATAGAGAAACACGCCGTAGTCGGTGGCCGTTTCCGTTTCCCGCTGGGCCAGGCGGATCCAGGGGGTGGCGACGGGCGTATCGGTATCGCGGGCCAGGTTCATGGCGGCGCGGCGGGGCGGCTCCTGGTAGTGATCCAGCCCCCGCAGAAACCGGTTTTCCCAGAACGGCTCGATGTAGAACACGGGAAAATATTCCGGGCGCGTCTCGGCGGGCGCGAGGGTGCCGTTGGGGGTGAGCTGGAGGATGCGGAAGCCGCGGTTGATCCGGGGCGGGAGGCGCTCAATGCTCTGGCGCTGGGCGTGGGTGACCCGCGGCAGCCAGGCGAGGTACACCGTTTCGGGATGCCGCTGCATGGCGCGCGTGGCGAAGTGGCGGAATTCATCCGGCTCCACGCGCTCGCTGGCGGCGTAGAGGTCGGCCATGGCGCTGAGCACCTCCACGCAGCCATTGGCGGCCAGTTGCACGGCCTGGGCGCGGTCATCGGCCAGCTTGGCAAATTCCATGCGCCGCCGCTCCTGGTCGCGCTGATAGACGAGCAGCAGAATGCCCGCGGTGATGATCAGCCCCAGGGCCGCGATCAACCCCAGCGAGAAATACATCCGCGCCTGCAGGCCGGCCAGATCGCCACCCGGCGCCTGGCCCGCCAGCTCGTCGCCCCCCGGCGGGGGCCCTCCCGCGGCCGGGGCCGGCGTGGCAGGCCGGGGGTTGGGGTTTGGGTTGTTGGGTGGTTCTGCCACGCCCCCAGCGTAACGCGCCCGGCAGGAGGGGGGCGAGATTTTTTTCAACCGCCCGCCCGGGCGGGCGGCTGAATATTTTGTTTTGCGGGGCGTCAGGAATTTTTGTAATTAAAACTTATGACACCTGCATCCACGCTCCCACGCAGGGGACGGGCTTTTGCCGGCCCGGCTCCTGGTGCTTCTTCGTCGTTAAGTCGTCGTACCTTCCTGGGCCGGCTGGCGCTGGCGGGCGGGGCGCTGGCGGCGCCCACGCTCATTCCCGCCACGGCGCTGGGCCGGGACGGGCGGGTGCCGCCCAGTGAGCGGATCATCATGGCGGGGCTGGGGATTGGCAACCGGGGGTTGCACGATTTGAACTGGATGCTGCCCGAGCCGGATGTGCAGTTTGTGGCGATCTGCGATGCGCGGCGCTCCTCGCGGGAGCGGGTGAAGCAGCGGATTGACAACCACTACGGCAACCAGGACTGCAAGATGTACGATGACATCCGCGATTTTCTGGCGCAGCGGCGGGACATTGACGCGGTGCTGGTGGCCACGGGGGACCGCTGGCACGCGCTGGCGGCCACGTGGGCGATGCGGGCGGGGATGGATGTGTATAGTGAGAAGCCCTCCGCCATGACGGTGGCCGAGGGGCGGATGGTGGTGGAGACGGCCAAACGGTACGGGCGCATTTATCAGACGGGCACGCAGCGGTTGAGCGAGGCCAATTTTGTGTTCTGCATCGAGGCGGCCCGGCTGGGTTATCTGGGCAAGGTGCACACCACCTACGCGCACATTGCGCCGTGGGACGCGGCCAAGATGCGGACCGACTGGCTGCCGGCGCAGCCGCTGCCGCCGAAGGAGGAGGTGGACTGGGATCAATGGCTGGGGCCGTGCCCGTGGCGGCCGTACAACGTGGCCTACGTGAACGGGCAGTGGCGGAATCATTTTGATTTTCACACCAGTTGCATCGGGGAGTGGGGCGCGCACACCTTTGCGCAGGCCATGGCGGGCATCGATCAGTTGCACACCGCCGGCGTGCATTACAAGTATGTGGACAATGACTCCGGCGACGGCATGGAAATCCTCTTCCCCAACGGGGTGAAGATGGTGCTGTCGCGGTTTGACAAACATTTCCACGGCTCCTGCGGCATGCGGTTTGACGGGCCGGAGGGCTGGGTAGCGGCGGGCGACGGGTATCCGCGGCCCGATGTGTCGAAGCCGTCGCTGCTGGCGGATTTCAAGAAGATTGTGGGCGATTACATGGCGCGGACGGGCCGGCCCATGAATCATGTGCGGGATTTTCTGAACTGCGTGAAGAGCCGGCGGCAGCCGGTGGCCAACGCGGAGGTGATGCACCGCTCGATGACGGTGGTGCACGCGGCCAACGTGTGCATGTGGCTGCAGCGGGATGTGCGCTTTGATCCGGAGAAGGAGGTCTTCCTCAATGATCCGGAGGCCAATCGTTACCTGTCGCGCGCCATGCGCGAGCCGTGGACCTTCTAAGCCCTCAACCTCAACCTGTGAATTTAGCCCTGATTATGCGTCCTTCCATCGCCTGGCTGACCGCCCTCGCGGCGGCGTGCTTTGCCCTGTCCCCCGCCACCCGCGCCGCCACGGAGGCGGAGCTGCTGGGGGTGTTGAAATCCAATGCCGACCGGTCCGCCAAGGCGGCGGCCTGCCGGCAGCTTGCCATTGTGGGCGGCGCCTCGGCGGTGCCCGTGCTGGCGGAGCTGTTGACCGACGAGGAGCTTTCGCACATGGCGCGGTATGCGCTGGAGCCGAATCCCGCGCCGGCGGTGAATCCCGCCCTGCGCGAGGCGCTGGGCAAAACCCGGGGCCGCCTGAAGGTGGGGATCATCAGCTCCCTGGGCATGCGGCGGGACGCCCAGGCCGTGCCGGCCTTGAGCGCGCTGCTGACCGATGCGGATGGCGACGTGGCGCAGGCGGCGGCGCGCGCCCTGGGGCAGATTGCCACGCCGGAGGCGGTGAGCGCGCTGGAGAAGGCCGTGGGCCAGGCGCCGCCAGCCCATCAGGTGGCCTTCTGCGAAGGGCTTTTCCGCGCGGCGGAATCGCTGGCGGCCGCCCGGAAAACGACGGAGGCCTTGCGGGTGTACCAGCGGTTGCGCGCGCTCAGCCCGGCGCCGCATCAGGTGCGGGCGGGGGCCTTGCGGGGCGCGATTTTGAACAGTCCGGCCAAGGCGGCGGTGAATCTGGTGCTGGAAGGCGTGCGCAGCGAGGATTACGTGCTGACCGCCGCGGCGGCCGGGGCGGCCATGGAATTGAAAAACGCGGAATTGAGCAAGGTCCTGGCCGCGGAGCTGCCCAAGCTCAATGCCGACAAACAGATTCTGCTCATCCAGGTGCTGGGCCGGCGGGGGGATGCCGCCGCGTATCCCGCCCTGTTTGAACTGGCGCGCAACGGCCAGGGCCAGGTGCGCCTGGCGGCCATCCGGGCCCTGCCGGAAATTGGCAAGCCGGGCGCCGTGCCGGTGCTGGCCGGCCTGCTGGGCGACGCCGACAAGGCGGCGAGCACCGCCGCCATGGACGCGCTGGCGGGATTTCCCGGCAAGGAGGCTGACGCCGCCGTGATGAAGCTGTTTGAGGCGCCGGAGCCGGCGCAGCGGGCGCGGGCCATTGAGCTGGCGGCGCGGCGGCGCATGACCCAGACGATCCCCCTGCTGGCCAGGGCCGCGAGCGACACGGCGCCGGAGGTGCGGCTGGCGGCGTTGCGGCGGCTGGGCGAGCTGGGCGGCCCGGCGGAGGTGAAGACGCTGCTGGATTTGGTGTTGAAAAACACCGGGGCGCAGGAATTGGGGGCGCTGGAGCAGGGGTTGATTGCGATTTGCAACGCCACCGGCCGGCCGGATGAATCGGCCGAGAAAATTGCCGCGGTGCTGCCGCAGGCGCAGGGGGCGCAGAAGAGCACGTTGTTGCGCGTGCTGGGCGGCGTGGGCGGCGCCCGCGCGCTGCAGGCGGTGCGCTCGGTGGTGGGCGATCCCAACCCGGATGTCCATGCCGACGCCATCCGCACGCTGGGCGAGTGGCGCACGCCGGACGTGGCGGAGGTGCTGCTGGAGCTGGCGCGCACGAGCCAGAAGCTGACGGACAAGGTGCTCTGCCTGCGGAATTATCTGAAGATTGCCGACGGCGTGCAGGGGGCGCAGAAGATCACCATGTGCAAGGCCGCCGAGCCGCTCATCACCCGGGATGAAGAACGCCGCGTGCTGCTGGGCGTGTTGAGCAAAGGCTCGCTCGAGGCCCTGCCGGTCATTCTGCCCTATCTGGAGCAGGCGGGCACCCGGGAGGAGGCCAGCTCGGCGATTGTGAATCTGGCCGAGCGCACCCTCAAAGGCGTGCGCACCAACACCGCCGACGCCGCGGCGCGGCTGAAGGAGCCGCTGGCCCGCGTGGCGGCCGTGGCGCAAAACGAAGCCGTCAAAAAACGGGCGCAGGATTTGCTGAAATCCATCGGGCCATAGGCCGCGGGAGGCCGGGGAGGCAAGGGGTGCCCGCGCCGGGGGGGCGGCGGCTCACACGTCACACACTTTCGCGGCGTGACGCAGCGCGAGCGCCTTGTCCGGCCAGGTGGGGATGAACTCCTGAGCCACATAGCCCGTGTAGCCCAGGTCCAGCAGCGCCCGCATGAGCACGGGATAATTCAGCTCCTGGGTTTCGTCGAGCTCCCCGCGGCCGGGCACGCCGGCGGTGTGCACGTGGGCGATGACGTCCCGGTACTGGCGCAGGCGGCGGAGGACGTCGCCGTTCATGATCTGGACGTGGTAGATGTCGAACAACAATTTCATGTTGGGCGAGCCCACGCGCCGGATCAGCTCCACGCAGAAATCCACATCATCCCCAAAATAGCCCGGGTGCCCCTTCATGGGGTGGGTGTTATCGCGGCTGTTCAGATGCTCCAGGCAGAGGTTGACTCCTTTTTGCTCGGCGTAACCGATGACTTTTTTCCAGCAGTCCACGCAGTTGCGGGCGCCCTGTTCGTCGCTGATGCCAGGCTCGCGCATGCCGGTGAAGGTGATCACGTTGCGGCACTGGACCTGCACGGCCAGGTCAATGCCCTCCCGCAACTTTTCCACGCAATGCTCATGATGGGCGGGGTTGAAGGGCCCGCGGGCAAACCCGTGGCTGCCCACCAGGGAAATGGCCAGCCCCAGCTCGCGCACCTGCGGATAAAACTGCGCGTCAATTCCCTCCATGGCGACCAGGCCGATCTCCTTGCAGAGCCGGGCCAGCTCCAGCGTGGGCATGGGGTTGAACGTCCAGCCCATGATGGACTGCCGGATGCGCCCGTGGCGGATGCGGTAGTCGGGCTCCACACTGGCGCGGGCGGCGGGGCTTTGGGCGGAGGCGGCCAGGGGCGGGAGGAGGGCGGCCGCCGTGACGGCAGCGCCCGCCTTGAGCCAGTGCCGGCGGCTGCACGGCGGAGCCGGAGCGGAAGGGATTTGCATGCTCATGTTTTGGCAGGGCGGAGCGGGGCCGTCAATGTTTTGCGCGCGCGCCGGCGGGGGGTGCTTCCAGACTGGACGCGGGGGGCGGCGGTTTATATGGTGAGCGCGGCATGATCATTGCGCCTTCAATGCTGGCGGCGGATTTTGGACGCATCCGCGCCGAGGTGGCCCGCGCCGTCCGCGCCGGGGCGGACTGGCTGCATTTGGACATCATGGACGGCCATTTTGTGCCCAACATATCGTTTGGGCCGGCGATGGTGAGGACGGTGCGCTCGGCCACGCGGCTGTTTCTGGATGTGCATTTGATGTGCCAGAAGCCGGAGGTGCTGTTCGAGGCGTTTGCGCGCGCCGGCGCCAACCAGCTCACGGTGCATGTGGAGCTGGGGGAGGCGCAGGTTTCCCAGCTTTTGTGGAAAATCCGCAGCCTGGGCCTCAAGGCGGGGCTGGCCATCAACCCGCCCACGGCCATGGAACGGGTGCGGCCGCATCTGCGGCAGATTGATTTGCTGCTGGTGATGACCGTCAACCCCGGCTACGGCGGCCAGGAATTCATTGCGGAATGCGTCCCCAAAATCCAGCAGGCGGCGGCCTGGCGGGCGGAAGGCCGGCTGCCCTACCGCATTGAAGTGGACGGCGGCATCAATTATCAAACCGGCGTCGAGTGCGCCCGGGCCGGGGCCGACACGCTGGTGGCCGGCACGTTTCTCTTTCAAAAACGCCAGATGAAAACGGCGGTGGCCCGCCTTCGCCGGCTTGCCGCCGAGGCTCACGCCGGGCAGCCGGCCGCCGTGGCCTGAGGGGGCTGCTTCACGGGGCGGTGGGATTGGGGCCGGCCGGCGCCGCCGGGGCGGGGGCGGCCCCGCCTGCGCGGCCGGGGGCGGGGGGCGAGAAGAACTGGTTGGAGCGCGGCAGGAACCACAGGACGACACTCACGGCAAACAACACCGCCTGCGGCCAGGCCAGCTTGGGCGTTTTGAGCACCTGCCAGAAAAAGGCGTTGCCAAACCAGACCACAAACACCCAGCGCGCCCAGTTGCGCCCGTAGAGCATGAACCACACCAGCGCCAGCATGAGCACCGGCATGGCGTAGCGCATGTAAAAGGCAAACGGCGCCTTGACCCGGAAGGATTCCCGCCAGCCTGCGTTGCCCGGGGCCCAGTCGGCCAGCAGGATCATGGCCAGATTCAAGCAGGCCAGGGCAAAGAACACCCAGCACGGCAAACTCACCGTCCACGGCCGGCCCGCCCGGCCCGCGCCGGCCAGGGCGGCATGACAATGCGGACATTCCGGCAGCCGAAACCACAGCGACTTACCGCAGGCGGGACATTTCATAAATGCTTTGTTTCGTGGCAGCAGCGGGCGAGGTCCCGCCGCCGTGTTTGCATGCCAGCCTAAAGCAAGCGCCCCGCGCCGACAAGCCTGCAAACCACCGGGGGGGTCATCTGGCCGGGCCACAGCCGGGGGCTGGCCTGCGTGGGCGGCAAGCCGGCGGCCTGGAAACGGCCTTTTTTAAGTGGTGATGGTTGTCAAAACCCAATGGCTCGCGTAGATTAGGCGGGAACCCGAGAAGATGCTGCGGTGAACATGCGTTTTTGCGTCGTTTGGCAACGTAGTTGTGACACGTTGGTTACAATCTGGTGGGCCGCGCTGCTGGTGCTGGCCCCCGCCCTCTCCGCCCAATCCCTGCTGCGCGAAGTGTGGTATGGGGTGGAGGGCAACAGTGTGGCGGATTTGACCAGCCATCCGGATTACCCCTCTTCACCGGCGGAGTTTTCCTACATCACCCTGTTTGAGGGGCCGGTGAACATCGGGGAGCGGTACGGGACGCGCATCCGCGGCTATCTGATTCCGCCGCAGACCGGCAATTACATTTTCTGGATTGCCAGCGATAATGCGAGCCAGTTGTTGCTCAGCACCAACGAGATGCCGGCGAACAAGCGGCTGCTGGCCACGGTGCAGAACTACACCGGCTCGCGCGAATGGACCAAAGAGCCCAACCAGCAATCGGCCCCGGTATCGCTGGTGGCGGGCCAGCGGTATTATGTGGAGGTGCTGCACGTGGAGGGCACGGGCGGGGATAACATTGCGGTGGGGTGGCAACTGCCGGATGGGACGCTGAACCGGCCGATCACCAGCGAATATCTGGCGCCGTGGGTGCGCTCCACCAATCCCCCGGTGATCCTGCAGCAGCCCCAGAGCCAGGTGGTGCAGGAGTTCAGCCAGGTGGCCTTCACCGTGCTGGCCGGGGGGGATGAGCCGCTGCGCTACCAGTGGTATCAAAATGGGGTGGCGCTCGACGGCGAGATCACCGCCACGCTGCTGTTCTACCGCGTGGTGCGCGAGGACAGCGGCGCGCAATTTTATTGCCTCATCTCCAATCCGTTTGGCGCGGTCACCAGCGCCGTCGCCACGCTTACGGTGACGCGGGACATCACCCCGCCGGCGGTGTTGCGGGTGCATCCGACCACCAACGCCGTGGTGCGGCGGCTGGAACAGGTGGAGGTGCATTTCACCGAGCCGGTGACGGGGTTGCGGGCGCAGGATTTGCTGGTCAACGGCCAGCCGGCCACCCAGGTGACCGGGCTTGGGTCAGGGCCGTATGTTTTCCAATTTCCGGCGCCGGCGGCGGGGCCGGTGACGTTCTCGTGGGGGGCGCATCAGATTACCGATTACTCGGAAGTCTCGAATCGCTTTGGCGGGGGCAGTTGGACGGTGCATTATCAGCCGGGAGCGCCGGCGCCGCAGGTGCGCCTGAATGAGTTGGTGGCCAGCAATGAAAAGGGGCTGCTGGACGAGGACGGCCAGGAGGTGGACTGGATCGAGCTGTACAACGCCGGCAGCAACACGGTGGATTTGACGGGCTGGGCGCTCACCGATGATCCGAATCTGCCCGGGCAGTGGGTGTTTCCCTCCGTCTCGCTGGCGCCGGGCGGTTATCTGGTGGTGTTTGCCTCCGGCAAGGATCGCCGCCCGGCAGGCGGGGGCACCAACCGGCTGCACACCAACTTCCAACTGGCCGGCGCGGGGGAGTATCTGGGGCTGTATGACGGCAACAGCCCGCGGCAGGCCGTGAGCGAGCTGGCGCCGCGGTTTCCGGAGCAGCGCAATGACATTGCCTACGGCGTGGACCCCAACGGCCAGTGGCGTTATTTCCTGCAGCCCACGCCCGGCGCGCCCAACACGGGCCTCACCGCCACGGGGATGGTGAGCGCGCCGGTGTTCAGCGCCCGGCGCGGTTTTTACACGGCGTCGTTCAATCTGCAGCTTTCCTGTCCCACGCCCGGGGCCATCATCCGGTACACCACCGACGGCCAGCCGCCCACTGAAACGGTGGGGCTGGTGTACACCGGCAGGATCGCCATCACCTCCACGCGCATGATCCGGGCGGCCGCCTTCAAGCCGGGCCATCTGCCGTCCAAGGTGGTGACGCACACCTATCTGCTGGGGCAGAGCGCGGCTGTGGCGTCGCTGCCGGTGATGTCGCTGGTGACCGCGGAGTCGAATCTCACCGGCCCCACGGGCATTATTGGCATCAACGGGGGGACTTATTCCAACGGCGTGTGGCAGGGGGTGAATCCCGGGGATTATTTCAACCCCACCAATCATGGGATCGCCTGGGAGCGGCCCGTGTCGGCGGAGCTGATCCGCTATGACGGCGCCGACGGTTTCCAGATTGATTGCGGCATCCGCGTGCACGGGAGCGATCACATCCGGCCCCGCTACACGACGACCAGCAAGTTCAGCTACCGCCTGTATTTCCGGGGCGATTATGGGGAGGGCAAGCTGGTGTATCCGCTGATGGGGGATTCGCCGGTGCAGACCTTTGACCGGCTGGTGATCCGGGCCGGCAAGAATGATTTGACCAATCCGTTCATCAAGGACGAGCTGATCCGGCGGCTGGCGATTGACATGGGCCAGGTCAATGTGCGCGGCACGTTTGTGAACCTCTTTGTCAATGGGGTGTACAAGGGGTACTACAATCCCACCGAGCGGGTGGACGACACCTTCTTCAAGGCGTGGCTGGGGGGCGAGGAATGGGACGTGGTGGGGGTGCGCAGCGAGGCGATTGACGGCAACAATCTGGATTTCAACGCCATGCGCTCGTTCATCAGCGGCACGCGCATGACCAACCATGCGAACTATGTGGCCGCGGCGCGCTGGCTGGATCTGACCAATTTTGTGGATTACCTGCTGGTGAACATCTATGGGGCGATGCGGGACTGGCCCCACAACAACTGGCGGGCCGCGCGCGAGCGGCGGACGGGGGCGCTGTGGCGGTTTTACATCTGGGATGCCGAGGGCGCGTTTGGCACGTTTGGGCAGCCGGTGGACGAAAGCACCTTCACCAACGCGCTGGTGTCGGGCACGTCGGAAATTCCGCGGCTGTACCAGGCGCTGGTGCAGAACCCGGAATTTCGCCTGCTGTTTGCGGACCGCATTCAGAAGCACTTCTTCAATCAGGGGGCGCTGACGGACAGCAATGTGGTGGCCCACTTCCAGCGGATGCGCCAGGAGCTGCTGGGGGTGATACCCAGCATGCAGACCACCATCATTGACACCTGGGTGCCGCAGCGGCGCCCGGCCATTTTCAGTCATTTCCCGCAATACGGTCTGGCGGCCTACACCAATGCGCCGGTGCTGCGGCAGCATGGGGGGCGCGTGCCGCCGGGGTATCAGCTCACCATGACCACGACCGCCGGGCAGATTTACTACACCACCAACGGCGCCGATCCGCGCGTGCCGTTCACGGGGGAGATTTCCCCCGACGCCCGCCTGTACAGCGGGCCGCTGATCCTGAACCAGAGCCTGCCCCTGCGGGCGCGGGCGCGCGTGGGCACGCAGTGGAGCGCGTTGACGGCCGCGGATTTCCAGGTGGGCGAGCTGGGGGTGCCCATCCGCATCAGCGAGATCATGTATCAGCCGGTGGGCGGGGGCGCCTATGAGTACGTGGAGCTGTTGAACACCGGCGGCGCGGCGGTGAATCTGGGCAACTTCTTTTTTGGCGGGATTGACTTCAAGTTTCTGCCCGATACGTGGCTGGCGCCGGGCCAGCGCCTTGTGGTGGCCTCCGCGCAAAGCCCGGCGGATTTCCTGACTCGTTACCCCGGCCTGGCGGTGGCCGGGTGGTTCAACGGCAACCTGCGCAACGAAGGCGAGCGCCTGGACTTGTTTGATTTCAACGGCCGGCTGGTGGACTCCGTGACCTACCACTACAAAAACGGCTGGCCGGCGGCCGCCGCCGGGGGCGGCGCGTCGCTGGAGCTGGTGGATTGGGGGGGCGATCCCAGCTCGCCGGCGTCGTGGCGGGCCAGTCTGGTGCCCAACGGCACGCCCGGCGCGGGGCCGGCCCTGCCCCCGCCGTCGCCGGTGCTGCTGAGTGAGTTGATGGCGGACAATGCCGGGGCCGTGAATAACGGGGGCGCCTTCCCCGACTGGCTTGAACTTTACAACCGCAGCGCCGAGCCGGTGCTGCTGGCCGGGTGGCGGTTGCGGGATGCCGGCACCAATGTTTTTGTCTTCCCCACGAACACCCTGCTGCCCGCCGGCCAATATCTGGTGGTGTGGATGGATCGTGACTTTGCCGCGCCCGGGTTGCATGCGGGGTTTGGGCTGAGCCGGCGGGGGGGCGCGCTCTTTCTGGAGAACGCCGCGGGGCAGACGGTGGACGCCGTGGAGTTTGGGCAGCAGTTGCCCAATTACACATTGGGCCGGAGCGGGGGCGAAAGCTGGGGGTTGTGTGTGCCCACGCCGGGCGCGGCCAATCAGCCTGCCGCCACGGCCGCGGCCACGAATTTGTGGATCAATGAATGGCTGGCCAACAGCCTGCCGGGCCAGCCGGACTGGCTGGAATTGCACAACCGGCATCCCTCGCTGCCGGTGGCCGTGCAGGGGCTTTACGTGGGCACCAGCAATGTGCTGCACCGGTTGCGTTATCCGGCCTTCATCGGGCCGTCCGGCTTTCTGGTGTTGGAGGCGGACGAAAACCCCGGGCCGCAGCATGTCAACTTCAAGCTGCCGGCCGGCGGGGGCGCGATTTTCTTGTATGATGCCTGGGGCTTTGAGCTGCAGAAGGTCACCTACACGGCGCAGGCCCAGAATGTTTCGCGGGGCAGCCTGCCGGACGGGAGCACCGTGCAGACCACATTCACCGCCAGCCAAAGCCCCGGCTTTTCCAACTACCTGAACGTGGCCAGCGGGATTGTGCTGAATGAAATCATGGCGCGCAACTTGAGCTTCCGCACCAATGCGGCGGGCAATTATGCGGACTGGATCGAGCTGCACAACACCAACAACACGCCGGTCTCGCTGGCGGGCATGAGCCTGTGCCTGGACCAGCCCGGCAAAAACCGGTGGTATTTCCCGCCCGGGGTGACGCTGGAGCCGCGCGGCTTCCTGCTGGTGTGGTGTGACGGCCGGCAGCCGCCCTCCACCAACGCCGGGGGCGCGTTGAACACCGGCTACGGCCTCGAATCGGAAGGCGGCGGCGTGTACCTCTACACCGCCGACGGCCGCGTGACGGATGCGGTGGACTTTGGTTTTCAGCCGGCCAACTGGAGCCTCGGGCGGGTGAGCGGGGTCTGGCGTCTGTGCGCCCAGCCCACGCCGGGCGCCACCAACAGCGCCGCCGCGGGGCTGGCGGTGGGCAGCAACCTGCGGCTCAATGAATGGTATGCCAACAGCCTGCCGGGGGAGGATGACTGGGTGGAAATCTACAACATGGCCTCGCTGCCGGTGGAATTGAGCGGCTTCTACCTCACCGATGATCCCTCCATCCCCGGCCAGACGCGGTATCAATTTCCGCCGCTGTCCTTCATTGCGCCGACGGGCTTTGTGCAGGTGATTCTCGATAATCGGCCCGAGCGCGGGGGCAATCACGCGGCGTTTGCCCTGGCGGCGGTGGGGGAAACGTTGCGCTTGTACAACACCACCTTTGGCATTGTGGACAGCGTGGACACGCTGCAGACGCTGCCGGGCTACGGCCAGGCGCGGCTGCCCAATGGCTCGGTCAACGTGTATTTCACCAGCGTGCTGACGCCCGAGGGGCCCAACGTGGTGTTCTTTCCGCTGACCATTTTCCAGCAGCCCGCCAGCGTGCTGGCCACCAACGGGAATGCCGTCACCTTCTCCGTGTGGGCGCAGGGCACGGGCACCCTGCGTTATCAATGGCATCAAAACGGGCAGCCGCTGGCCGGCGCCACCAACGCCACGCTGTCGCTGAGCAACGTGGGCAGCAATCACCTGGGGCAATACTTCGTGCGCCTCACCGATGATCTCGCCACGCTGGACAGCGAGCCGGCCACGCTGACGCTGTTGTTCCGGCCCAATTTCGTGCTGCCGCCCTCCAACCGGATTGCGCTGGCGGGACAATCCCTGACCTTCCGCGTGGGGGTGGAGGGCACCCCGCCCCTGACCTTCCGGTGGCAGCGCGGCCCCAGCACGATGCTGGCCACCAACGTGGACGATCCGGTTCTGATCCTCACCAATCTGAATGCCGAGGCCGCGTCGTATTACCGCGTGACGGTCACCAACGTGGCCAGCGCGGGGGTGGCCAGCCGGCTGTTCTTTGTGGTGGTGGTGACCAATTACCCGCTCAGCCAGGTGGTGGCCGAGGGCGCCACGGTCACCCTGCAGAGCGGGGCCACCGGCATGGTGGCGGTGGCCCGTCAATGGCTGTTCAACGGCGAGCCGCTGCCCGGCCAGACTAATGTGAGCCTCACGCTCAGCAATTTCACCGCCGCCCACCAGGGGGCCTACGCGGTGCGCCTGACTATTCCGGAGGATGAGCTGGTGACGCCGCCGGCCTGGCTGACGCTGCCGCGGCCGATCGTGCTGGAGGCGGCTCCTGCGGCCACGCCTGAAGGGTTGCGCCTGACGGTGCAGGCCAATCCGGGCCTGCGCTACGTGGTGGAAGGCAGCGCGGACCTCCGCCAGTGGCGCGAGTTATCTTCCTTCACCCATACCAACGGGCCGGTGGTGCTGCCGTGGATGCCGGGAAGTCCGCAGCAGTTTTACCGCCTTCGCCGGGGCACCCCCTGAGGCGCCGGGCGGGGCGGCGGCGGCGGGGCGCGGAGCGGGGCAATTAAGAGCTTGAGCGCGGGCGGCGCGCGGCCCAAGATGGCGGGCGTCGCGTATGACGAAGACGCAAGTCCTGGATCAATACTTCATTGCCGCCCGCCATCAGTTGCTTGAGCTGGCGGCGTTTCTGGACCGGGTGGAGCGGGCCGAGGGGACGGCGGACTTCCGCCTGGCGGCCCTGCGGCGCGCGCTGCCGCTGCTCCAGCAACCGCGCGGGCCGCGGGTGGAGAAAATCCTGGTGGCGTTGAGTGATCCGACGCGCCAGCCGATTGCGCGGGCCACCACCCAATCGGCCTGTGGCACGTGTCCGCCGCCGGTGACGCGGCGGCGCGGGAGCGGGGCGCGAGCGGCCCGGAGGTGAGGTATGCGCTACATCGAGCCGCATGCCCACATGGTCAGCCGCACCACGGACGATTACCGCGCCATGGTGGCGGCCGGCTGCGCCGCGGTGAGCGAGCCGGCGTTCTGGGCCGGCTTTGATCGCAGCTCGGTGGATGCGTTTTATGATTACTTCTGCCAGCTCACCGATTACGAGCCGCGGCGGGCGGCGCGGTTTGGGCTGCCGCATTATTGCTGGCTGTGCGTGAATCCGAAGGAGGCGGAGGACGCCGGTTTTGCGCGGGAGGTGATGAAAATCATTCCGGAGTTTCTGCCGCGGCCCAACGTGCTGGGGATCGGCGAGATTGGGCTGAACAAGAACAGCCGCAACGAGCTGGCGGTGCTGGAGGAGCACATCGAGCTGGCGGTGCAGCACGATTTGTTGATCCTGGTGCACACGCCCCACCTGGAGGACAAGCTCAAAGGCACGCGCCTGACGCTGGACGTGCTCAAGGCCCATCCGCGCGTGCGGCCGGAGCGGGTGATTATTGATCACGTGGAGGAGCACACCATCCGGCTGGTGCTCGAGGCCGGTTTCTGGGCGGGCATCACCCTGTATCCGGAGTCCAAGGTGAGCCCGGCGCGCGCGGTGGACATGCTGGAGCAGTACGGGCCGGAGCGGCTGTGGCTCAACAGCGCCTGCGACTGGGGCCACAGCATACCGCTCAACGTGCCCTACACCGCCCTGGAGATGCGCCGGCGCGGGCACAGCGCGGCGGCGGTGGACCGCATCCTTTTCCAGAATCCGTGCCAGTTTCTGCGGCAAAGCCCGCGTTTCAAGCTGCCGGAAACGCCCGGCTGAGGCCCGGCTTCCGGGGTGATTTCATTTCCCATGCAACTGCGTTACGGACTGCACCTGGCCTACTGCACCAATGTGCATCGGGGGGAGCGCTGGGGGGAAATCCGGGCCGCGCTGGAGCAGCACGTGCTGGCCGTGCGCGAGGCGGTGTGCCCCGGCGGGCCCTTTGCCATCGGGCTGCGGCTGGGGGCGCAGGCGGCGGCGGAGCTGGGGGATCCGGCCGCCCTGCTGGAGTTCAACCGCTGGCTGGACCGGCATCAGTGCTACGTGTTCACCCTCAACGGCTTCCCCTACGGGCCCTTTCACGGCACGGCCGTCAAGGAGCGGGTGTATCAGCCGGACTGGACCACGCCGGAGCGGCTGGAGTACACGGTGCAGTTGCTGGAGATACTGGCGCAGCTTTTGCCGCCGGGCCTGGAGGGCAGCGTGAGCACCGTGCCGGTGGGGTTCAAGCCGGCCCTGCGCAGCCCCGCGCAGGAGGCGCAGGCGCGCCGGCAGCTCTGGGCCTGTGTGGAGCAGGCGCACCGCATCTGCCGCCGTTACGGGCGCAACCTGCACGTGGGGCTGGAGCCGGAGCCGATGTGCGCGCTGGAAACCACGCGGGAGACGGTGGACTTCTTTGCGCGCCTGCGGGCGGACCGGCCCGGCGACACGCGGCTGGAGGAGCTGCTGGGGGTGAATTATGACTGCTGCCATCTGGCGTTGCAGTATGAGGATCCGCGCGAGTCGCTGGAGACGCTGCGCCGGCACGGCATCCGCGTGAGCAAGATTCACCTGAGCAACGCGCTCAAGGTCACGCCCACGCCGGCGGTGCGCGCGACGTTGCAGGCCTTTGTGGAGCCGGTGTACCTGCATCAGGTGGTGGCCGCCGATCGCTGGGCGCAGCTCACGCGCTTTGTGGATTTGCCGGAGGCCCTGGCGGCGGCGGCGGCCTGGCCCGCGGAGCACCCGCTGCCGGAGTGGCGCATTCATTTCCACATTCCGCTGCATCATCCGCCGGACGGGCAGTTTGGCAACACCCGCGAGCACGTGACGGGCGTGCTGGATTACCTGGCGCGGCGGCCCAACCTTTGCAGCCATCTGGAGATGGAAACCTACACCTGGGCGGTGCTGCCGCCGGAGTTGCGCGCGCGGCGGGTGGAGGACCAGATCGTGGCGGAGTACCGCTGGACGCTCGACGAATTGCGGCGGCGGCAACTGGCATGAGCTCCCCCCGGCTGTTTGCCTTGGCCACGCTGGGCCGGCTGACGCTCAGGCCCGCCCGCGTGTGCGCGCCCATGGCGTTGTACACGCACAGCGCCTTTCGCCGGCTGCTGGCCGAGCTGGGGGGCTGCGGCGCGGTGTGGACGGAGATGCTGGCGGCGCGGCGGCTGTTGTGCGAAGATTTCCACACCTCGCCCTGGCTGAAGCGGCGTCCGCACGAGGGGCTGGTGGTATATCAGCTCATGGCCCGCCCCGGCGATCCCCTGGAGCGGGTGCTGGGCCGGATGGCCGAGCACGGCGTGCAGGCGGTGGATTTGAATCTGGCCTGCGACGCCCACAACATCCGCGCCATGGCCTCCGGCAGCGCCTTGTGGGACGACTGGGAGGGGCTGCGGCAGGTGGTGAGGCAGATGCGCGCCGCGTGGCCCGGCTGGTTCTCGGTCAAAATCCGCCTGGGCCATCGCCGCGACGGCTGGCAGGAGGCCTTTCGGGAGCGGCTTAAATTTTTGGAGGAGGCCGGCGTGGATGCGGTGGTGCTGCATGCCCGTTTTTTCGAGGACAAATACCGGCGGCCGGCGCAGTGGCAATGGATTCCCTGGGCCGCCGGATTGACGCGGCTGCCGCTCATTGCCAACGGCGATTTGCAAAGCGCCGGGCAGGTTGAGAGTCTGCGGGAATGGCTGGCGCCCGCGCGGGCCATCATGCTGGGCCGGATGGCGGTGGTGTGCCCGTGGGTCTTCGCGCATTGGGAGCGGCCGCAGCCGGTGGATTACGCCGCGGTGTGGGAGCGGTATTGCGATTATGTGGAGGAGGATTTTCCGCCGCGCCCGGCCCTGCGGCGCATTCAAGCCTTTGCGCGGTATTACGCGCTGCATTTTCTCTACGGGCATCAATTTCAGACCACGCTGGGCCGGATGGCCACCGTGGCCGAGGCGCGGGCCTATGCGCGGGATTTTTTGGGCCGCGGGCCGGCGTTGAATCGGACGCTGCTGCTGGGCGGGCTGCGGTGAGGGCGTTTGCCGTTGACCTTTGGGGGGCGGGTTGAATAATGGAAATTATGCGCATCGTGGTGTTCATGCTGGTGGCGGCGTTGGCGCTCGGCGCCGGGGGCTGCCGCAAGCGGACAACGGACGTCCCCGCCGGCGGGCCGGGCAAGACCCGGCCGGCCCGGGGCCAAAAAGGGCCGGTGGTGACGCCGGATCTGGCGCTGCAGGGGCGGGTGGCGATGGTGAATCCGCAGGCGCGCACGGTGGTGCTGAGTTTTCCGCTGGGCTGGCTGCCCGCGCTGGAGCGGCGGCTGAATGTGTACCGGAAGGGCCTCAAGGTGGGGGAGGTGAAGGTCACCGGCCCGCAGATGGACACCAATATTGCGGCGGATCTGGTGGTGGGCGAGGCGGCGGTGGGCGATGAAGTGAGGGAGGATTGAGCGCGGCGCGGGCGCGCGCGAGGGGTGGAAATAGTCCGATTGCCGGCTTGCTTTGGCGGCGCGGGTGTGGTTTGGTTGGGGTATGGCTCCGCAAAAATCATGGCCTTGGCCGGGACGGGCGGTTGCATGGCTGGGGTGCGGCCTGTGGCTGGCCGGCGTCATGGCCGCCGCCGCGCAGACTGCGCAGGTGGACTGGTTCAGCATCAGCGCCGGCGGGGGGACGAGCACGGGAGGGGTGTACACCTTGCAGGGCGTCGTCGGCCAGCCGGCCGCCGGCCGCCTGAGCGGGGGCGCCTACACGCTGGAGGGGGGATTTCTGGCGGCGGTGGGGCTGGTGCAAGTGCCGGGGGCGCCCCGGCTGGAATTGACCCTGACGAACAATCTGGCGCGGGTGGCGTGGCCGCTGCCGGCGGAGGGGTATCGGCTGCAGAAGAGCCCCTCGCTGGAAGGCTCACCCATTCCGTGGGGGCCGGTGAGCGGCGCGTATCAGACCAACAGCACGCACATTTTTGTGTTGGAGCCGCTGACGCCGGGGCGGCAATTTTTCCGCCTGCAAAAGACGCCGTAGCGGTCAGTTGAGCGGGAGCGGTTTCATGGTCAGCGGATCCCGGAGCGGCAAATCCACCAGCGGCCCGCGGGACAAATCTTTGAGCGCCACCGGATGCTGCGGATGGCCGAGGAGGATGTCGGGTTTGTGGCCCACCACCAGGATCACGGCGCGCTCCGGTTGCAAGAGGCGCCGGGCCACGCGTTGGACGTCTTCGCGCGTGACCGCCGCCACGCGGGCGCGGAATTTTTCCCACCAGTCGGGATCGGTGGCGTAGCGGCCGGTGAGTTCTTCATCGGCCAGGGCGGCGGCGATCTGGGCCTTGGTGGCGAACTGGCGGGGGAAGGTGTCAATGAAGGCGCGCTTGGCGGTTTCCAGCTCCTGCTCGCTGACCAGCTCGGTGGTGATGCGCCGCATTTCCTCGAGCACGATGCTGGTGGCATAGGCCACGGTGCGGGACTTGGTCTGAAAACCGGCCTGAAAGAGGCCGCGGTAATAGACGCCGGGGGTGAGGCGCGTGCCGGCGGAGTAGGCCAGTCCTTCATCGCTGCGGACGCGGTTCATGATGCGGGAGGTGAAGCCGCCGCCGCCCAGGATGTGATTCATCACCTGGGAGGCAATCAGGTCGGGGTCGCCGCGCCGGACGCCGGGGAGCAGGATTTGCACGCGGCCCTGATTCACGTCCTTTTCGGTGAGGTAGATGCCGGGGGCGGCCATCTGGTAATCGGCGGGGGGCGGCGGGGCTTTATCGCCCTGGTGGGGCCACTGGTCGAGAAGCTCCTCGAGTCTGGCTTTCATGGCGTCGCGGTCGAAATCGCCGCTGACGGCCAGAATGAAATTGGCGGGATGCACCCAGCGCCGATGAAAGGCGAGCAGGTCGTCGCGGGTGAGGGCGTCGAGGGAGGCCTGGGTGATGTGCCAGTTGAGGAAGAAGTCCTCGCCATAGGCGAGGAAGCTGGATTGATAGGCCTCGATGGAGGCCGATTCATCGTTGCGCTCCTTCAGGCTTTGGAGGAGCTGCTGCTTGCGCAGGGCCAGCTTGTCCTCCTGAAAGCGGGGCGTGGCCAGGACTTCGCGGAGCAGGCGCAGGCCCTCGTCCAGGTCCTTGGAGAGCAGATTCAGGCTCACGCTGCCGCGCACATCGCCGAGGCTGGAATTCAGGTTGGCGGCCAGGAAGGCCAGGCGCTCCTCCAGCTCCTCGGCCCGCAGGCGGGCGGTGCCGCCGCGCGCGAGGAGATAACCGGTCAGCTCGGCCAGGCCGGCCTTGCCGGCGGGCTCCAGATAACTGCCGCCGCGCAGGAGCACGACGACGTTGACCAGGGGGAGGGAGCGATCGGGCACGAGGTAGGCGACGGTGCCCTGCCGCAACACCACGCGGTAATCGGCCGCCTTGGGCGGCTCATAGTGCAGCGGCGGGAATTGCAACTTTTCCGGCCGGTCCGGGATGGCGTCGGCCGCGGCCAGCGGCAGGGCGGCGAGCGCCCACAGCCAAAATGCCCAAGGTTTGTTCATAAGCCCGCGCATGGTTTTGGTGCTCTGCCTGGTTAGTGTTATTTCACCGCCGCGGTGGCGGCCGCCGCCGGCGCGGCCTTGCGATGGTACAGGGCCACGGTGCGGTTTTCGCGCGTGAGGTATTTTTGCGCCACGCGCTGGATGTCGGCGGCGGTGACGGCCTGAATCTTGGCTCCGGCTTCGTTGATTTCGCGCCAGTCGCCCAGGCCGTCATTGAAGATCAACTGGAACAAGATGGCGGTGTTGGAGGTCAGTTTGCGATACTCGGCGGCGGCGAAGTTGTTTTTGACCTTCTGCAGCTCGTCCGCCGGCACCTGGCGGGTTTTCAATTCGTCCAGGACCTCGTAGAGGGCCTGCTCCAGCTCGGCGGGGGTGCGCGGCTCGCGGACTTCGGCGCTGAGGCCGAACAAACCGCCCCACTTCATGGAGTCCTGGGCGGCCTGGGCACTGGTGGCGAGCTGGCGCTCGAGGACCAGGCGTTTGTAGAGCCGGCCGGTGCGGCCGTTGAGCACCTGGGCCAGCACCTGGAGGGCGTAGCTGTCGCGATGCTGGAAGGGCACGCTCTGCCAGACCACGTCCACGCGGGGGTTGGTGTCGGCCTCGGCCAGGAGGCGCTGCTCCGCCGGCTGGGGGGGCTCGAGGGTGATGACCTCCGGGGCCGGCTGGGGGCCGCGGGGGATGCGCCCGAAATACCGCTCGGCCAGCGCGAGGGCGGTGTCGGGCTGGAAGTCGCCGACGAGGATGGCGGTGAGGTTTTGGGGGGCGTAGTAGGTGGCATAGAAGGCGTCGGCCTCGGCCTTGGAGATGGAGGCGACATCCGAGGGCCAGCCGATGACCGGCCAGTGATAGGGGTGGGCCTTCCAGACCATGGCTTCGAAGGCCTCCTCAAATTTGCCGAGCGGGGTGGCTTCCACGCGGAGGCGGCGCTCCTCATAGACGACATCGCGCTCGGCGTAAAACTCGCGAAACACCGGGCGGTAGAGGCGCTCGGATTCCATCCACATCCAGAGCTCGAGTTTGTTGGCGGGGACGGTGATGAAATAGGCGGTCAAGTCCTTGCTGGTAAAGGCGTTCATGCCGGAGCCGCCCTGGGCGGTGTAGATGCGGTCAAATTCATTTTTCACCAGCAGCTCGCGTTGCTGGCGGATAAGCTCCTGGAAACGCTGGTTCAACTCGCGCCAGCGGGGGGTTTGGTGCTCCGGCTTCTGCCAGTCGTCAATCTCGCCCCGGCGGAAGGCGGCGCGCACGCGGGCCTCCTCGACGCGCATGGCCTCCCGGATGCGGTCCTGCTCGGCCATGATCTGGCGGTCTTTTTCGGGGTCTTTGGTGCCGATGGTGGGCGTGCCCTTGAACATCATGTGCTCGAAGAGATGCGCGATGCCCGTGATGCCGGGGCGCTCGTTGGCGCTGCCCACGTGCGCCACCCAGCCGCCGGCGATGGTCGGCTCGTCCGTCCGCACCACCATGAGCAGGCGCATGCCGTTGCTGAGCGTTTTTTCGATGACCGGCACCTGTTGCGCCGCGGCGGGCAGGAGCCACAACAGGGCCGCGAGCGACCCGAGTTTGCAGGCAGTTTGCATAAGCAGTCGCCGCAATATAGACGCGGGAGCGGGGAGTGACAATGCCCAAGGCCCCGCCCCCCCGCCCGGATCCCCTGCCCCGCGCGGCCCAAGCCGGCCGGCCGGCGGCCCTGGCGTTAGGCTGTAACCAATCCGGCGGTTTGGGCGTCTAGGGCGGTGTCACGATGGCCGGGTGTGCCATCGGCTATTAACCTGGTGAATCTCATGATGCATTATTCGTCGTCCCTCCTGGCTCTGCTTACCGCCGCGGCCTGCGCCAGTTTTGTCGGCGCCGAGGACTGGCCGCAATGGCAGGGTCCCCAGCGCAACAATCTCTCCAAGGAAACCGGCCTGCTCAAAGAATGGCCCAAGGAGGGCCCGCCGCTGGCCTGGAAAGCCACCGGCCTGGGCGGGGGCGACAGCACCCCCTCCGTTGCGGCCGGCCGCATCTACGGCATGGCCAACCGCGGCGAGGACGAGGTGGTCTGGGCGTTGAACGAAAAGGACGGCAAGGAAATCTGGGCGGCCCGCCTGGGCCCGGCGTACAATCAGCGGATGACCCAGAGCCGCGAAGGCCCCGCCTGCACCCCCACGGTGGACGGCAACCGGCTGTATGTGGTGGGCCTGGGGGGCGAGGTGGCCTGCCTGCAAACCAGCGACGGCAAAATCCTCTGGCAGCGCAGCCTCACGCGCGATTTTGGCGGGCGCGTGCCGGCGTGGAGCTATCGTGAGTCCCCGCTGGTGGATGGCGACAAAGTCATCGTCACGCCCGGCGCGCCGGACGCCATGCTGGTGGCGCTCAACAAAATGACGGGCGAAACGCTCTGGAAAACCACGGTGCCCCAGAGCACCAATCCCCCGCCGGCGGAGGGCGGCCCGCCCGGCCCGGGCGGCGGGCGGCGGGGCGGCATGGGCGGCGGGGGGGCGGCCTATGCCTCGGCCATTGCCATTGAGGTGGAGGGCCAGCGGCAGTATGTGCAGTTCACCGCGCGGGGCGTGATTGGCGTGGCGGCGGCGGACGGCAAACTGCTGTGGCGCTATGACAAGCCGGCCAACGGCATGGGCATCAACTGCTCCACGCCCATTTACCAGGACGGGCTGGTCTTCGCCGCCTCCGCTTACGGCGCCGGCGGCGGGGCGGTGAAACTGAGCAAAGATGCCGCCGGCAACTGGACGGCCGAAGAAGTGTATTTCACCCGGCGGATGCAAAATCATCATGGCGGCATGGTGGTGCTGGACGGCTGCCTGTACGGGGCCAACGGCGGCAACGAGGGCGGTTACCTGGCCTGTTTGAACTTCAAAACCGGTGAGGTGCTGTGGGATGCGCGCGATCTGCCGGAGCGCCCCGCCCCCAAAGGGTCGGTGGCCTATGCGGACGGCCGCATCTACTACCGCACCGAGCGCGGCACGGTGCTGTTGATTGAGCCGAATGCCAAAGAGTACCGCGAGCGCGGGCGTTTTGAGCAGCCGGACCGCACGCGGCTGCCGGCGTGGGCGCATCCGGTGATTGCCAACGGCAAGCTCTACCTCCGGGATCAGGAGACGCTCTACTGCTACGACATCCAGGCGAAGTAACGCCGGCCCGAAGGGGCAACTGGCGTTGGATCGGCGTGATGCCTGCCGTACCTTTGCCCGCTCGGGGGGGTTAGGGGAGGGGGATGAGTTTGACGGCGCGGAGGTTCATGAGGGCTTGGCCCTGTTTTTTGAGGGGCTGGAGGGTGAAGGTGACGGGGCCGGCGGTTTCGAGGGTGAGGCGGCCGATGCGGGTGGTGACAAAATCGGTCCAATCCTGGGTGGGCGCGACGGTGGCCTCCAGTTTTTGGTTGCCGGCGGTGAGGGCGAACTGGCCGCCGTTGTTGGGGGCGCAGGCGTAGTGCAGCTCGACGGCGAAGGCGCCGGGCCGGGTGATTTTGGCCGTCCATTCCACGCGGTCCTGGGGGTTGGTCCAAAAGCCGATGTTGGGCACGCCGCCGGCCTTGGTCTCGAGCCGGGCGGTGCGGCCGACAATTTCGGCGTCGTCGGCTTTCAGGGTGAGGGTGCCGTCGGCCGCCTGGGTGAGGGGAGGGGCCAGGGCGGTGACCTGCGGCGGGCCGGTGATTTCGAGCACCACGACCGAGGCGTGGGGATCGGGTGCGGCGGCGGGCACGCTCACCAGCAGGCCGCCGGTGTCTGCCGGGCCGGGGGCGACGGCCAGGGCGGTTTGGCGGTGGGCCAGGAGGTAGGCGCGGGTGACTTGATTGGCGAGGGGCACCAGCAGGCGGCCGTCGTTGGGCCAGTCGAAGACGTGCAGGTAGAGCTTGCCGGGTTTTTGGGTGCAGCGGCCCCAGGGGAGTTTTTTGAAGGGGCTGGCGGTGGTGCCGTAAATGGCCTCGCCGTTGAGCTTCATCCAGGCGCCCATCTCGGCGAGGCGTTGCACGCAGGGTTCCGGGAAGGTGCCCTCGGCGGTGGGGCCGATGTTGAGGAGGTAGTTGCCGCCTTTGCTGGCGCAGTCAATCAGGTTGCGGAGGAGGGTGCGGGTGGATTTCCAGTTTTGATCGTGTTTGTTGTAGCCCCAATGGTTGTTCATGGTCATGCACGATTCCCAGTCCACGCCGGGGCCGAAGCCGGTGGGGGGGATTTCCTGCTCGGGGGTGCCGTAATCGCCGACGCCCTGGCCCTGGTCCATGCCGCTCATGCCGGCGCGGCCCTTGCCGACGCGGTTGTTGACGATGATGCGGGGTTGCAGGCTGCGCACGTAGTTGTAAAGGTCCACGCCGCGCTCGTGGGTCCAGGGGCTTTCCCATTCGCCGTCGAACCACAAGATGCCGATGGGGCCGTAGCGGGTGAGGAGTTCCTTGAGCTGGCCTTTCATGAAGGCCACGTAGCGGTCCATGTCGGGCGTGCCGGTGGCGAGGTCATGATATTTGCGGCGCGTGCCCCAGTCGGGGTGGTGCCAGTCCATGATGGAATAGTAGAAGCAGAGCACGAGGCCCGCGTCTTTGCAGGCCGCGGCCAGTTCCTGCAGCGGATCGCGCGGGAAGGGGGTGCGCTTGATGCACCAGTCGGTAAGCTCGGAGCGAAAGAGGCCGAAGCCGTCGTGGTGCTTGCTGGTGATGACGAGGTAGCGCATGCCGGCCTCTTTGGCCATGCGGACCCATTGGCGGGCGTCGAATTTCACGGGGTTGAACTGCTGCGCGAATTGCTCGTACTGGGAGACCGGCATTTTGGTTTCCTCCAGAAACCATTCGCCGTAGTGGGTTTTGCCCTGCCATTCGCCGGCGGGCACGGCGTAAACGCCCCAGTGGATGAACATGCCGAAGCGGGCCTCGCGGAACCAGGCCATGCGGGCGTCGCGCTCGGCGGGGGTTTCCTGACGGAAATCTTTGGTGGGGGTTTGCGCGGCCAGTGTCCCGGCCAGCGCGAGGACGAGCGGGAGGAGCGTGCGGTAGATCATGCCGGCATCTTACGCGCGTGCGCCGCCGGGGGCAAGCGGGCGATGCGCCGGGGGGAATGCAGGGGCGCGGCGGGGGGACGGGCCGCCCGTGGATTATTCTTGGCGGAGGGCTTCGATGGGGTCCAGGCGGGCGGCTTTGCAGGCCGGGACGAAGCCGAAGATCACGCCCACGGCGGCAGGAGGTTAACCCAATTCTTGCGCTGACTTTAATTTAAGATGACCCGGTTGAACGGGGCAAGGAAACTACAAGGGGCAATCTCGAAGAGCGGAATGGCCCGTCCATACGGAGCCTCTATCATTAAGCCTGATGACCTGAAGGCTTTGCGCCTTCATCAATCTCGTTGATGCTCCTTCCCAGGTGCTTTCAGTAAGAGCTGTAGGTGCCTTGATTTGGGTTGTCAAATGCGATGATCGGTCCCTTGTCAAGTAGCCGATCTATCACAACATCTAGAAGCAGAGCCATGGCGCTGGCTGGAGTGGCCGGTGCTTTGGCGGAAAACTCATTATTATTCATGCCACGGATTCCGCAATGAGCCGCATCTTTACCCCTGGAGCGGCCTTGTATTTTGCGCTGAAGGCGGCCGCTACGGCTTGCCTTAGGGTTTGGATGAGCTTCTATTTAACTTCAGAAGCATCGCCTTGTAATTGTGTGGGTAATGTCTCATGTGTCGCCAACGTCCTGCGCTTGCTGTTCAATTCGTGGGCTGTCCTCGATGTGGCCTTCCTTAACCCGTTGTTTCCGAGCAGTACTGAGACCGTCCTTGATGCAATGGCGACTCAATTATTTAGGCCTATTTTCCCGCTAGAAGAAAAAGATTGAAGCTTTGCTCAAAAGTAGTGTCGAATCCAGGCATCCAAGCGCCCGTTGCGAGAAGTCTTGACTACGACTTTGGGGCGTTTATCACTGTTTCAATGAGGATTCGCAATGCCTGTTCTTGTATTTTACCCATTCAATGACGGGGGACTTTGACGAAAAGGCGCCAATTCAAACCCGGAAGGCACCGGCTTAAAAGGTTTATCAGGTGACCGCGCCTGTGACTGAAACTCTCGCAATGCGGGCACATCCAATTCACCAACAACAAAGTAGTCGGTTACCCCCCCCTTGAGGCGCACCAGGTCCCGGTTGTGATCCTCTTTTGCTGGCGCTCTGATGCGGCAATCACCGTAGGCACGATTGTTGACCTGAACTACGTAGCAATGGACATCCAAGGCGGCAGCCTCGACCAAAGACGCAAACGTCTTGGTATCTTGATTCCACTCGGCGACGAAGATGGCGTCAACATTCCCACGGAAACGCAACCGGTTCTGCATGTCCGTAAGCTCGCTGCACACCAGAAGGCCAAAAGCACAGAGCCCATGTTGAATCACAGGCTTCTGAATCGCCCCCATTGGAGCGAGCCGCAGACGGGCCTGCTGCCACAACTCTCTTTCTTCGTGCAGAGCGGCTTCCTCTTTTTCTTGCCAGTATATGACGCTCGAGCGGTATCCCAGAACGTCGGTCACGAGGGAGGCCCACACCTGATTCGAGACGAGGCTATGGCCGTGGTGCTCATACTCAAGTCCGGCGATTACTGAAATCCCACTCTTGGCCAGCTTATAGGCAATCCGCCCAAACCAGTTCCTAGGAATGGACAGCTCTGGAAAAATAATGTAGTGGGGCTTCTTGGGGTGTCGCAAAATATCGTTAACCAACCGGTTGATCCTAAAATACCTTCTTTTGTCAGGGTCGATCTGACCGCGAACGGATGCCCTCCAGCTTCCCAAGTGGGTCAGCAGGCAAGGCAAAGCAACGAGCGGTTTTGCAGGTGCGTTTTCAACTGGCAAGCGGATTGGGCGGTCACCCTGAATGGTTTTCTGGCCCGTGCCATTGCCAGGCGGTGGACTGATGGCCAGCCCCCTCAACGCCTTCACGAACCGCCACAATATTTGCGGTTTATTAAGCGATTCGGGGATGAGTTGTGTGATCTCGGCAGGGGAGAATGGGCGGGTGGGGAATACCAAGGCCCCCAGGAATGGAGTGCGCTTCAACAAGGGTTGCGCAGCCTCAATAAATGCCTCGATTTCAGCGACGCGCAGTTTCCGTTTCGCCACTACATCAATTTTAATTGGCGGGAACTTTACGCGGGCCTGCGCGGCAAGGGTGCCGCGCTTCATGAGGCTCTCCCGGTAGCTCTGCCTCCCAAGATCATGAAGCCAGAGTTGAAATGCTGCAGATGAAATCTCGCTTTTGGTCATCGCCAGTCGGCCGTCCGCCAGTGCATCCAGTGCCTTCCACAAACGCCAGAGGCTTTTTTTGACGTTCGGAGACGGGCCAAGAGCTTGAAGTACGCTCAAGGCAAAAGCGCGTGCTGTGTATTCAAGGCAGGAAGCAACCGCATTAGTCGGTTCAAAGCGCGTCGTTTGCTTCATGTGCCTCATGACCTGCTGGAACCTGCGAACCAGTTTTACGGCGATGTCGAATTCCCCGCAGGCGACCGACAATCCAAGGAGGCGGGTCAAAAATGGAAAGAAATCAAACACCCCCGGAATTGTGAGAATATGGTTGAAAACCACGTCGAAGAAAGCCTTCCGCTGTTTCTTCCAGGCGCTCGGGGGCAAGTCGCGCTCAATGGCTTCCAAATTCCGCAGCACGAGAGAAAACTCCAATCGGCGAACGCTGACACCGTCGGCTTTGCGGAGATTGTCCACGGCAGCACTGGCGTCTCGACCGGGGCACAAAATGTTTTTTAGCAATTCACCTTCATCGTCCGGTAAATCCGCGAGCATCCGCCATTCGCTGGACGCATCGTTCACCTGCTGCTCGATGCCATCCAGCAAATCGAGTCCAGCCTGCCCGGACAGCAAAAACATCTTCTGTTTGGCCTCCGCAAACTCCATAAGGCTGCGTTCTTTGTCATACACAGGCACGAACCGGTAAGAGTTTCCCGTATCAGCCTTCCGGAGCAGACCCCTGAGACGATCGACGATGAACTGACCCAAAGCGGAACTTGATGAAAATTCCCCGGTGTCCCGGATGACTAGAAACACGTCGTCCACGTAACGCCCATAGTAGATTGGGCTGAGCTCTCGCTTAACGGCACGGTCGAAAGCCAGGAGCGCGACGTTGGCGATAACTTTCGAGGCTGTCAGGCCAACCGGCAGCCCAATGGGGCGCTGGCTGGTTTCAGGCTGTCCAGATGACTGCGCCCAGGTTGCCAAGGCTGTGATCATTTGACGGGTGAAAGTCTTCTGGTCCGCGGAAAGTTTCAGTTTCGCCTCATCCAGAAAATCAGGATCAAGCAGAAACTCAGGGCAAACCCGGTGATAGAACTGCCGGATGTCCATTGTGATGGCGACAACCGACTCTTTGTTTTCCAAAGACTTACGAATAGCAGCCAGGCCGCTAGACCGCCAGTTTTTGTAATCCACCGCATATGGGCGAAAACAACCTGTTGCATACGGATTCAATTCCGGTATTCGATCAGGCGGCAGGTCATTCTCGACTTCCGTATAGCGCCGAAGGCGTGAACCTTTTGCCTCCACCCCTAGGCAGGCATCGTAATATTGGCCCACCTTCATAATCCAGAGGGTCGAAACGATGTGGAAGTCCACTGGGTGTTGGCCGACTAAACGGAATGAGGCCTCCGGCTTATCTTTGTTCTGTTGGCACCACCAGTCCCACCGCTTGTCCGCGTCGGAGCTGAAAAAGTGAGGACAGCTCGTGTCCGCCATAAGTCTTGGGTCTGGTTCAATGGATTTCGGAATGTAAGAGTGTGAACCGATAAAGTTGGTGTTAGTCATCCAAGCCGGCCGGTCGGAACTCAACTGTTTGAGGAGGGAACGGAGATTGCGATCCAGATTGACCTCGTATTTGCAAAAGGGGACTCCGGCGATGTTAACCTTTTCGTAATACACGTCAACTTTGGCCTTCCGGTAGGCCAAATAGAGGTCGGACAGGGTGATGAAGTTAGGGTCTTCCCAGGACATAAATCTTATTCAAGTTGCCGGACGTGGCGTATGCCGCCACGCGGGGACCAACAGGCGGTGGGATGAGACGAATTGGGTGGGACTGGATTCCCTCCGAGAACGCAAACGTCCGCCCGGCACACCATTCGGCGTCCGCCATTCGCATCAACTAGACAGTCTCGCGCAAATGAGTCCAAGTGCCATGCTATGCAAGCCAGCGCGAGGACGAGCGGGAGGAGCGTGCGGTAGATCATGCCGGCATCTTACGCGCCTGCGCCGCCGGGGGCAAGCGGGCGATGCGCCGGGGGGAATGCAGGGGCGCGGCGGGGGGAAATTGACGGACTTGACCCCACCAAGGCTACATTAGATAATGCGCCACACTAAACTACCCATTGGCTGCTGTGCAGCGTTGGGCCGATGAACCCATGTGCAACCCACCAGACTGCAAGCTACGCCGGCATGGCCGCAAAGCCAAGCGGGGCATGGCCAAGCCCTGGCCCGGTTCCTGGATGTTCGGGACGCAGCAAAGCTTGCATAACCATGTGGGGGAGGAACTAGAAAGGATTGCTGAATGATCACCGAAAAGATGCTCGATCAAACCTATTCCGACCTGAAGAGCACTTGCGGAGGGAGACGTGAAGACTACTTCGGGCTCCTGGTGCTAGAGCGTGATTACAAGGTGCCGCGTGAGCAGGCCCTGAATCAGGTGGCTTTTGGGGGAAATGATTACGGGGTGGACGGATTCCACTTTGATCCCGAAAGAAAGAACCTCTATTTGTTTCAGTTTAAATACACCAAATCGCACGCGCAATTCAAAGCCTCCATGCAACGATTGATTGATGAGGGGATGGAGGTGATCTTTCTTAACCCGCAAAAAGCAAATCCCGCCAAGAATCAGATACTCCTGCAACTTCGCAGTTGCATGCTGGAGAACCGAGAAGCCATCAAGCAGGTGTGCCTGCGATTTATTTATCTTGGGGATCCCGCAGAAGCCGACAAAAGCCCGTTGCTTGATCATCTCCGCGAGGATTTGGAAAACAAAAAATACCTTATTGACAAGTTTTTCGAGGGCCGACAGGTCAGTTTTCTGGTCGAGTTCCGTTCGGTTACCGGCAAAATCGGCGCAGTGGAAGACCACACCCATGCGCGGGTGTATCAAATCCCTATCACAGATTTGATCGAACGTCCCGGCCCCGGAGGTGAGCAGATGTTTGTGGGGTTTATACGTCTGACGGACCTGCATGCGATGTACCGCGACATGGGAGCGCGTTTTTTTGAACGCAACATCCGTTATGGGCTGGGGCTGAACCGCTCGGTCAACCGGGCACTCATGCGCGCCTTCAAGCAAATTGCGATGGATGGCGAATCCCCGTTGATTTTTGCCTTCAACCACAACGGCATCACGCTTGCCGCCGAGCAGTTGGAAAAGCTGGACGGGCAGTGCCATATTACCTCTCCCCGCCTGCTTAACGGCGCTCAAACCGTGACCACTTTCGATGATTTCATGAGGAACAATGTTGAGAACCCTCTGCTTAAGCAACGGCAGGCGGCCATGGAAGAAGTGCGCGTGCTGTGTAAAATCATCACCAAGGCCACCGCCGATTTTATTACGGGCGTCACCATCAACAACAACCGGCAGAATCCGGTCGAACCATGGAACCTGCGAGCCAATGACATGATTCAGCTTCAGTTGCAGGAGAAATTCAAAGAAGATTTGGGCATCTTTTACGAGCGCCAGGAAAACGCGTTTGAAGCTTTGGATGATCTCGATGACGAAGGCATCACGGAAAGCAAGCCCATTCAAATCCGCTTGCTGGCGCAAACCTTTCTCGTCACCGATGGCGAGGTGGACAAAACCAACAGCATTTCCGAGGTCTTTGAGGAAGATCGCATCTACAACCTGGCTTTCAACGAGGCACGCCTGCGGGCTGACACCCGGCACATCGTGCTCTGCTACAAGATCCATTACCGCCTCCGCCGCCTGATGAGCGACATTGTCGAAAAAGGACCCAACCGTTACAGCTACATCAGCCGCGCCCGCGGGCTGTTGTGGGCGCTGCTATGCCAGGGAGTGCTCAATGAATCCAACCTCCCCGATTTGGCCGAGAAATATGGAACGAGCCTGAGTGTGGAGGCGGATTATGTTGCCAGGCTCAGTTACCTGGCGACTGCTCGGTGTCGGATGCTGATGAGCTGGTTGATTGACTGCAAGGAATACCGTGACCGCGTGGCGGAGGGCAATTTTGCGTTTCTGCGCACCAATGCCGCTTTCAGCAAATGCATGGAGCGGGCCTACACGCAATGGCGTTGGGTGCATAAAAAACTGCGCTAGGTGCCGTCCTCCCCGCCGAATTATTATGGCGGAGGGCTTCGATGGGGTCCAGGCGGGCAGCCGCGCTGGGCCCTAGCCCCCGCTCGAAGACGGCTTCTGGCAGCCGGTCTTTGCTGCTGAAGTGATAATTGATGGCTTCCAGGTTGGCGCCTGCCGCGGCGGTGATGTCGCGGAAGGACACTGCATCCACCCCGCGTTCGGCCAGCAGCCGCTCGGCGGCGTCGAGTCCTACGTATGTAGGGCGTATCTGGGAATATGGGTCATCTTATTTTGGTTTTTCTTCCCGCAGAGGCAGGCCCCCTGCCCTGCCCTGCCCTGCCGTGCCCCGTCCTGCGGGGCGGGGTTATTCGGGGGCGGCCAGTTCGAAGGCCGCCCAGGCGGTGCACCATTGTTTGTCCACCGGACTGTTGCCGTAGGCCTGGTAGGTCCACAGCCGGCCCGGCGCCACCGGGTCCACACAGGTGGAGCTGTAGTGGCTCAAATTGATGGCGGGGTAATCGCCGTAGCGGTAACAGGTGGTGCCGCGCATGGCCAGGACGGGAGGCCGCAGGGTGTGCGGCGGATCGGTGGGCGCGCGCATCAGGACATAGACGGAGGGGTATTCCGTCTCGGAGGTGCGGGTGCAGCCCAGGCCCAGATTGCCCCGGGCGTCCACCGCCAGGGAGGGATGGAGATAGTCGCTGTGGGCATCTTCCACGAAACCCTCCTGGAGCAGCGCGCCGTCGCGCAGGCGGATTTCATACCACAGGATGCCGGGGCGGGAATCCGGGGCGCGCTTGGCGCCGTGGCAGCCGAAGAGGCTGCCCTGGAAAACAAAGGCGCTCTCGAGGCGGCGGTTGCCGCCGCCGGCGCGCAGGCGGGGGCCCGGCGCGGGCTGGACGGCGAGGTTGGTCGCCGGGGTGTAATAGGTGCGGCTGAGGGGAATGGTTTGGGGGGCGGACAGCGCGGCGCGGCCGGCGGACCAGGTGAGGCGGTAGAGAAACAATTGGCGGCAGAGGCCCTCGCTGAATTCATTGATTAGCAGCGCGTGGGGCGCCTCCGGGGGTTTGCGGGGGTCCAAATCCAGCGCGGGCATGAGGGCGAAGATCAAGCCGGTGAAGGTCTGCGCCCGGTGGAGCAGCGGGCCGTCCGGCGCCAGGACATCCTGCTTGGGGATGACGTAGCAGTTCATGCCTTTGCGCCAGTCGGGATCGCCGTTGCAGGAGCAGATGTAGAGCGCGTGTTTATCGAGCCCCATTTTCATGTAGGGATCAATGGGCGGGAGGGGCAGTTTAACGCCCTTCCACGGCCCGGTGGGGTCGGCGCTGGTGGAGACGGCCAGGAAACAGTCGGCCACGGTGGTGCCGGCGGCGCAGGCATACCAGCGCTCGGCGAGCGGGTCATAGAGGATGCGCGGGTCATTGGCCTCGGCCTGGGGCACGAGGGTGTGGGCGGGTTGCACCCGGCGCCAGAACTCGCGGGGCGCAAACCGCTGGACTTCGCGGCCGGTGGCTTTTTCCTGCACCACGAATCCTCCCTCGTCAAAGGCCACCACGTGGCGGGGGCCGACGGCGCCGGCCACATCAATGGTTTGCTTCCACCCCGGGCCGCGGTTGGCCGGGAAGGCGGTCACCACCCGGACGGTGCCGGTGGAGTCTGCCGCGGCGGCGGCCGCCCCGAGGCAGGCCGCCAAGAGGGCGGGCAGGGCCGGGCGACAAATGGGGCGGTTGGAAGGGCGCGACATTGGCGGCGAGAACACCATGCGTATCGGTTTTGGAGGCGAGGGTCGGAATCGAACCGACGAATGGAGCTTTTGCAGAGCTCTGCCTTACCACTTGGCTCCCCCGCCGTTCCGGGCACCCGGAGGGGGTGCGTCCTGAGGGGCAAGTTTATGCACCCGCGCGCGCGGCGCAAGCTTGTTTTTGTGGTTGGTGGGGCGGCCCGGGCAGCTCAGGGGGTGAGGACGCGGTAAAGGCGGGCCCGGTTGGTGGCGGTGAGGTCGCAGTAGGTGTAAGGGGCGGTGTAGGTGAAGTTGGTGAGGGTGATCCAGAGGGCGTCGTGCTCGAGGGTGCGGTATTGCAGGCGGTAGTTCGCGCCGGGGGTGGCGTCGGCGAAGGTGAGGCAGAAGCCGGCGCCGGGGGAGTAGGCGAGGCTGCCGGGGAGGAACCGGCCGCCGGCAGGGGCGGTGGAGGCGGGAGGGGAGTAGTAAAGGACGGGGCCGAGGGAGGTGGTGGCACCGAAGGCCAAGCCGTTGGTGCTCAAGCTGCCGCGGTTGAAGGAGATGGAGAGGATGGCGGCGCCCGCCTGGGGGGCGGTGTTGAGGTAGAGGAGTTCGAGGCCGCCGGGGGTGTAGCGGTATAGGCCCACCAGGGAGCCGTTGAGGGCGTTGAGGTAAAGGCCTGAAGGCTCGACGACGAAAGCGGAGAGGGAGGCCTGGCCGGGGATGCCGGGGAAGAGGGTGGTTTCGTCCAGCACGGTTTGGGGCAGGAGGGAGCCGGCGGGGACTTTGAGGAGGTAGTTGCCGGAGAAGCCGGTGCCGGAGGCCTGGGCGCTGAAGTAGAGGTCGCCGCCGTAGAAGGCCACGGTGTTGAGGCTGGCGAAAACGCGGTTGGTGCGGTCGGGGATGGTGGCGCTGTTGGTGATGATGAGGGAGAGCACCTGGTTGCTGGCGAGGAGCACGGCCATCTGGGAAGGGTTGTTGCCGGGGTAGGCAATGAGGCTCAGGAGGCTGCCCGCGCGGTCAAAAGTGAGGATGCGCAGGTTTTGGGTAGTGCCCGGGAAGAAGGAGGTGGAGTCGAGGAGGGGGTTGATGGCGTTGCCGTTGAACTCGTAGATGCCGGTGAAGTTGTTGGTGCCCGAAGCGCTGAAGGTGAGGTGGGGGCCAACCAACTGGGCGCGCGGGGCGGTGGTGAAGTTGCCGAAAGCGCCGCCGGGGATGGGGGTGTTGTGGTCCACGACTTTGGTGAGGCTGGAGCCGTCGTGGATGAAGAGTCCCCATTCGCCGCCGGCGCCGAGGGCGCGGATAACCAGGCGGGAGGTGTCGGCCGCGAGCAGGTCGAAGGCGGCGAAGGTGTTGGTGCTGCCGGGGAAATTCAGGGAGGTGTTGAGGAGGACGGAAAACTGGCCGTTGCGATAGAGGTAAACGCCGAACTGCCCACCGGCGCCGTTGCCGATGAAGGCGAGGCCATCGCTCCAGAACATGGGCCGGTCAGCGCTGGTGAAGTTGCCGGAGCCGCCGGGGATGGGGGTGTTGGTGCCGACGAGGTTGGTGAGGGCAAGGCGGGAGGGGGGCGGGGGCGTTTCGGTGGCAAGATAGAGAGCCTTGGAGTTGTTGGAAAAGCGGGCGACGAAGGTCAGGAGGCCCTGGTGACCGCAGTTTTGGTTGAGGGTGAAGCTGGCGCTGGAGGAGATGGTGAGGGTGCTGTCAAGGCGCATGCCGCTGGAAATGATGCGGGAGTAGCGATTGCTCTGCCAGAGGAAGAGGCTTTGGCCGCCGATGCCGCCGGCCTGAAACCAAACGCGGCCGTTGTCCACGGCCATTTCATTGAAGGTGGTAAGGGAGCCGGAGAAGCCGGGGTGGGGATCGCCGCGGCGGACCACGGGGACGATGTCGCCGCCGTCGAAGCGGCGCAGGAAGATGCCTTCCTGGAAGTTGGCGGCCGAGCCTCCCTTGAAGGCCACCAGGCCCAGGTGGAGGTCGGGCGGGCTTTGGAAGGTGGAAAATTTCTCGCTGGTGGAGGGGATGGTGTGATTGGACGAGACGAGGAAGTCTTTGACGCCGTTGGCCCAGGTGAAGATGGCGTTCTGATTGGTGGTTAAGGACCAGAACGCCAAGCGGTTGCTTTCGACGGTGAACTGGGCGCTGAAACCGTGCGGCGAGGCAGTGCCGGGGTAGAGCTCGAGTGAGCTGACCAGCCCGGTGCTGACCACGCCGTTCACCAGGCGATGTATGCCGCGGTAGTTGTCGGCTCCGCCTCCGAGGAAGTAGAGCACGCCCTGATCGAGGGCCGGCAAGCCGAAGAAGTTAAAGCGATTGGTGCCGGCGCCGGGGATGGGGTCGCCGTTTTTTACGAGGCGGGTCAGGGTTTGGTTGGTCCAGTGGAAGATGGCGGGGCCGTTGTTGTCGGAGGCCACAAACACTGCCGCTCCGTTTTCGAGCGAGTAAGCATAGAAGGAGATGTCCCGCAGCGTGCCTCCGCCGGGCGAGGCGGTGTTGGTGTCGGCGATTTTCACCAGCATACTGCCGTTGTAGAGGTAGAGGCCGGGCATGCCGGCATTATTGGTGGCGTAAAAGAGAACCTGGCCGTTGTAGAGGAAGGGCTGGCCAATTTCTCTGAAGGTTGTGCCGGGGGCATGGGGGACGGGGGTGGTGAAGTCAGCAATTCTGGAAAGATTTATTTGGGCATTGATTCCAAGGGGCAGCAGGCAAATCCCGAAAAAAACAAAAAAAGCCGGCTTGGCTGACATAGTAGAAAATTTATAGGCGCAAACATAGGATAGTTCCGGTGCGGGGGTTTGTCAAACGAGGGTGGCAGGGCGGGCAGGGATCAAGGCTTGGGCTGTTGAATGAAAGCAGCAGCGCGGTGATAGGATGGCGGCGACGGGCTGGTCGCCGGCCGGCGCTGATGCTGTTGTTGTTGGCGGGGGCGCCTAGGAGAGGCGCATGGGCATGACGACGTAGAGGAAGGGGCCTTTGATGCGGATGACGCCGGGGGCCAGCTCGTCCACGAAGTCAAAGAAGATTTCTTCCTCGCCTTCCAGGGCTTCCAGGGGACTGATCAGGAAGCGGGGGTTGAAGGCGATGGAGAGGGGCTGGCCCTGGTAGTTGACGGCGATCCGCTCTTCGCCTTCGCCGACTTCGGGGCTGTTGGCGGTGATGATGAGGGTGTTGTTGGCGAAGATCAGGCGGACGGAGTTTTGTTTGTCGCTGGTCATGATCTCCGAGCGGCGGAGGGCGTGGAGGAATTCTTCGCGCGGGAGCTGGACGCGGATTTTGGTTTCGGAGGGGATGACCTGGCGGTAGTTGGGATAGATGCCGTCCACCAGTTTGGTGAAGAGGCTGGTGGGAGGCTGGCCTTCGCCGCGGAGGGTGAAGCCGGCGTAGTTTTCGGAGCTCATGATCTCCACCTGCCCTTCCGGGCCCAGGAGCCGGGAGAGTTCATTCACGGCCTTGGTGGGGATGGTGAAATCGGCCTGCATGCCTTCTGGCAGGTCCACTTCTTCTTCGGCGAGCGCGAGGCGGCGTCCGTCGGTGGCGACCATGGTCATTTTGTGATCGCGGAGGCTGAAGTTGATGCCGTTGAGGACGTAGCGCGCTTCGTCAAAGGAGGCGGCGTAGGAGGTGCGCTTGAGCATGGTGAGGACTTTGCTTTGGTCGAGCACCACCTTGCGTTCGTCTTTGAATTTGGGGAGCGGCGGAAATTCTTCGGGGGAGAGGCCGTGGATTTTGTAGAAGGAGGCGCCGACGCGCATGTTGCAGCGGCATTGGTCGTCCACATCGAATTCAATGTCACCGGTGCCCAGTTCGCGGACCAGGCTGAAGAGGCGGCGGGCGGGGAGGGTCACCTGGCCTTTTTTGGGGACATCAGCCGGGACAACGCGCGTGACGGTAACGTCCAAATCCGTGGCGGTTAAATCCAGACGACCAGCATCCGCATGGACCAGCACATTCGACAGAATGGGCAGAGTGGTGCGATGCCCCACAACCCCTTGTAGGGCTGCCAGTCCGTTGAACAGGTTGTCTTTGGTGATCTTGAATTTCATGCGGCTTAATATGCTGATGTCTTAGTAAAACTGAAAGACTAGTATTAAGGCCTGTGGATAAGGCAAACAACTATTGCTGTCAAGCTTCCATCAAGGGGTTGGGCGGGTTCAGTGGCGTGGATAACTGCGTGGTCAAAATTGGGCAACCGGGAAAAAGGGAGGTTGTTGGAGGTATTCACAGGCTGTGCCGGGGGGTTATGGGGGGTTATCCAGAGGTTATGCACCGTTGGAGGACGGCGGGAAAGACTTGTTTGAAGTGAGCCACGTCTTCCGGGGTGTTTTCGCGACCGAGGGAGAGCCGGACGAGCGAGGCGGCCTCGGCGTTGGAAAAGCCCATGCCCAGGAGCACGTGGGAAGGCTGGAGTGCACCGGACATGCAGGCTGCTCCGGCGCTGGCTTGGATGCCTTCGAGATCGAGATTGGCGAGAAGCTCGAGGCTGGAGGCTCCTTTAACGGTAAATGAGAGGGTGTTGGGGAGTGAGTGAGGTGGTTGAATGAGGCGGACGGAGGGAAAGCTAAGCAGATCGTCTTTCAGCTCCTGGACCAAGGAGCGGATTTGGGGAGCGTCGAAGATGGGGGAGGCGGCGAAGAGTTCGAAAGCCTTAACGAGGCCGACGATTTGGGCGAGGTTTTCTGTGCCGGCGCGCATTTCGTTTTCCTGGGGGCCACCCAAGATGAGCGGCAAGGGATGCAGGGGGGAGCGGATGTAGAGGAAGCCGGCGCCTTTGGGGCCGTGCAATTTGTGGGCGCAGCCGGAGACCAGGTCGGCCTGGAAGTCTTGGATGCTGGAAAAAGGCATTTTTCCAAACCACTGGATGGCGTCGGTGTGAAAGAGGATGCCGCGCTCGCGGCAGAAGGAGCCCACTTCGGCCACGGGCTGGAGGGCACCGGTTTCGTTGTTGGCGGCCATGAGGGAGACCAGGATGGTGCCGGGGGTGATGGCTTGGCGGACTGATTGAGGACTGACACATCCATCGGGTTGGGCCGGGATGTAGGTTACGTCGAAGCCCTCATGTTTTTGGAGGAATTGGAAGCACTCCAGGACGGCGTGGTGTTCGATGCGGGAGGTGATGAGATGGCGGCCCTTGGATTTCAAGGCGCGGGCGGTGCCCAGGATGGCGAGGTTGTTGGCCTCGGTGCCACCGGAGGTGAAGACGATTTCCGAGGGTTTGCAATGGAGGAGGGCGGCCAGACGCTCGTGGGCTTCGTCGAGATGCGCCCGGGCTTCCCTGCCCCGCGCATGGATGCTGGAAGGGTTGGCGAAGATTTCCGCAAGGAAAGGCTGCATGGCCGCGAGGACGCTGGCATCCAGCGGTGTGGCGGCGTTGTAATCAAAATAAACTGAACGGGCGGCGGCCATGTGCTGCCTGA
>JAOAIT010000026.1 GCA_026414565.1 Verrucomicrobiia bacterium | reverse complement strand
GGCAGCAAAGAGGAGCAGGAGTTTGCGGCTGTTGGGAGACCAAGCAAAGCCCGTCATGTGTCTGGTGATTTTAAGCATGAGCGCCAGGTAAAAGAGGTAAAGGCCAAAGAAGGCTATGCCGGTTCCTTTGAGGCCCCAGAGGAGCACTCCTGCCACAGTGAAGGTTAACAGCACCACGTTGGAGGCCAGCTCGGTCCAGAAATACATGCGTTTGGCGCCCTTGGCCAGGAGGATGAAGCCCATGGGCCAGGTGATTACGCGCAAGGCCACGCCGAGAACCATCCATTGGAGGACTTCGACGGCCGGCAGGAATTTGACGGTGTAAAAGATGTGGATGATTAGGGGGGCCAGGGTAAGGGTGGCGATAACGCCGGGCATGGCTATGAGCAGGCCGACTTCGGTTTGTTCATTGACGAGGCGGTTGACTTCGGGATGGTTGTGGTTGACTTCGGTGAGCCGAGGGTAGAAGTCGGCTCCCATGGCGCCGAGGATGATGTTGACATAGTAACTGGAGAGCATCCAGGCCGCGGAGTAGATGCCATTGGCTTCGAGGCCCAGTTTACGAATTACAACGAGGCGAATGAGGTAGCCAACGGCCATGCCAATCAGGCCGCTGGCGGTCATGACGATGCCCAATTTGAGCATGGGACGGGCTTCCAGCCAGGTTTCGCGCCAGGTCATGGGCACATGGGGCACGTGGATTCTGCGGGCAAAAAGCCACGTCACCGCCAGGCCGGCCAGTGAAGAGAGGAGCATCATGGGCACGATGCTTTGGACACCCAGCCAGATCATCAGCGGGATGGTAATAGGCAAAGTGAGGACGGAGCCGATGACGCCCTGCATGGCCATATCGCGGATGCGACGCATTCCCTGAATGATGGCTGCCAAGCCCCCGGCGAGAGAGCTCATGAGGAGGGTCAGGGAGAGCAGGCAAAGCGGCCAGAAGTGGTCAGCGTTGCCAAAGGTGAGCACGCTGGCCGGCCAGGCCACCAGGCACATCAGGAGGACGCCCATGAGGCCGGTGACAAGTGAGGCGCGGCGGATGGTCTGCAGGGCGCGGGATACTTTGGCCTGGTCGCCCTGCCCCACGCCTTCGGCGATTTGGCGGACGGCGCCGGTGCTCAGGCCGAGGCTGGCGATGGCGCCCACGGGGCCGAGGATGGAGCCGTAGGCCCCCAAAAGACCCACGCCCAGGGGCCCCAGATAGGTGGCGGTGAACTTGACGCGAATCATGCTCACGAGCACGTTGATGACGGAGGAGCCACCGATGAGGGCGGAGCTTTTGAGGATGCGTCCGTAGGTGCCGGGGCGGGCGGGGGTCTCGGCTGGCGCGGGGGTATTCAAAGGTTTGGCTGTGGTGGCGCTCAAGGGCGGAATGTTGAGGCTTCACGCATCAGGGTTGCGCGATGGGATTGGGAAAACTGTACTATGGCATCGGCCACGTATTCGACTTGGGCGTCGGTGAGGTGCGGGCCCATGGGCAGGCTGAGGACGGTTTCGGCCAATTGTTCGGCGATGGGAAAGTCGCCGCGTTTCCAACCGTGGCCGGCATAGGCCCCGCTTAGATGCGGCGGGATGGGGTAATGAATGAGCGTGCCGACGCCGGCGGCGGCCAGGTGTTGTTGCAAGGCGTCGCGGAGCGGATGCCGGATTACAAAGAGATGCCAGGTGGTTTGCGAGCCTTCCGGGACATGGGGAAGCACCACTTCCGCCAAGGTACTTAAACGCTGAAGGTACAGGCGCGCGAGACGGTGACGGCGCTGGTTCCATTCGTCGAGTTTTTTCAATTTCACGCGGAGGAAGGCTGCCTGGAGTTCGTCGAGGCGCGAGTTAAAGCCGGGGTACTCATGATGATACTTTTTCTCTGAACCATAATTGCGCAACATGCGCACCTTGCGCGCGAGCTCGGGGTCGTTGGTGGTCACCGCGCCGCCGTCGCCAAAGGCGCCCAGGTTTTTGCCGGGATAAAAACTGTGAGCTGCGGCATGGCCCAGGCTGCCGGTGCGGCGGCCGTGGTAAAGTGCGCCAAAGGCTTGGGCATTGTCTTCCAGAACCAGCAAGCGATGCTGTTGGGCAATTTCGAGAATGGGGGCCATATCGGCAGGGAGGCCATATAAATGCACCGGCAATATGGCGCGGGTCCGAGGGG